>NZ_VCBQ01000106.1:0-16445 GCF_006386455.1 Paracoccus sp. FO-3
GCCTTCGACAAGACCGGCACCCTGACCCACGGCCGGCCGCAGGTTACCGATGTCGTGCCTTTCGGCAGCACCACCGAGGAGGACCTGCTGGCGGTGGCGGCAGCGGTCGAGACGGGGTCGAGCCATCCACTGGCCATCGCCATCCTCAACAAGGCGAAAGAGGCCGGTGTTGCTGCTCTGCCGTCGCGGGATGCCAAGGCGCTGATGGGCAAAGGCGTGGTTGCTATGGTTGGCGAGGCCCCCGCGTGGGTTGCCTCGCCGCGCTATGCGATGGAGCACGGTGGCCTCGATGGTCTTGGCCTGCGGCGGGCCACGGTGTTCGAGGATGCAGGTAAGACCGCTGTCGCTGTCTTCCGCGAAAAGACTCCGCTCGGCCTGATCGCCATGCGGGACGAGCCGCGCGCGGATGCAAAGGAAGCCGTGCGGCAGCTAACGGCGATGGGTGTTTCTTCTGTCATCCTGACCGGGGACAATCCGCGCACCGCAGCGGCCATTGCCGGGGATCTGGGCCTGAAGTTCGAGGCTGACATGATGCCGGAGGACAAGCTCGCTTACATTCGCGAGATCGGCACGCGGGACGGCGTGATGATGATCGGCGACGGCATCAACGACGCGCCCGCGCTGAAACAGGCGAGCGTCGGCGTGGCGATGGGGTCGGGCACCGATGTGGCGCTGGAAACCGCGGATGCGGCGATCTTGCGCGACCGGGTGACGGACATTCCCGCCACAATCCGGCTGTCGCGGGCTGCGATGGCCAACATCCGCCAGAACGTGACCATCGCGCTTGGGCTGAAGGCAGTGTTTCTGGTGACCTCGGTTTTCGGTTTGACCGGCCTATGGATTGCGATCCTGGCCGATACCGGGGCAACTGTGCTGGTCACTCTGAATGCGCTGCGCCTGTTGCGGTTCAACCCGGAACGCGAGGCGTGATGCGATGATCTCCGGTTTTGGCTGGGCCGCGCTGGCCCTTCTCTTCGGCTATCTCGCGCTGTTCTTCTGGGGCAGCGCCATGGCGGCACAGACTGCGGGTAAACCCGTCTGGCTTTTTGCGCGCGCCACGGGGCGCGACCGACTGGCCGCCATTGGGTTCCGTGCGGCCTTTGCACTCGCCTTCTTCGGGCCACTCCTCTGGCTCGCCGTGCCCATGCTCCACAAGATCGATCCGCTCTGGACCGAGGGCCGTGCCGTCCTTATCGGCCTGATCGGGGTCTTTGTCGCAGGGCTCGGTGCGATGGTGGCCTTTGCCGCGCAGATGTCGATGGGGTCGTCCTGGCGCGTTGGAGTGGTCGGCGGCGAGACAGGTGAACTGGTTACGGGCGGGCTCTACCGATTTAGTCGCAATCCGACCTTTGTTGGGCAGGCGGCCCTGCTGGCGGGTGTTGGCCTAGCCGTTCCGTCCGTCCCGACGTTCCTTGCGCCGATCCTGTTCCTGTGGTCCGCCCGCACGCAAGTGCGTTCGGAAGAGGCCGCACTGCGCGCGGCTATCGGCCCGGACTATGACAGATACGCCGCATCCGTCCCGCGCTGGATCGTCATCAACCGCAAGGCTGAACGATGACCCGAGCGATGCTCATTTCCCTCATCACCGCAACTGTGCTGGCGGACCAATTGACCAAAGCTGCAGCGCTGTCGCTTTTGCCGCCAGGGACTGTGGTCCCAGTCCTTCCGAGCTTCAATTTCAGCCTCGGGTTCAACGAAGGCGCCAGCTTTGGCTTGATGGGCGGCGTCATGGCGGGCAGGCCGCTTCTGATGGCGGCGCTGACGGCCGCCCTGACCGTGATCTTCGCCCTCATGGCATTCTGGGCGCAACATCCGCTGGAGAGGGCAGGCTTTGCGCTGGTCGTAGGCGGCGCGCTTGGCAACATTCTCGACCGTCTCAGGCAGGGCGCCGTGACTGATTTCCTGGACGTCTATTGGCGTGACTGGCACTGGCCCACCTTCAACGGCGCCGATATTGCGATCACTCTGGGCGCGGTCTTTGTCCTTGCCGCCTCGCTTCCCACTCGCCGCCGCAAGGAGCCTGCTCTTGACTAACGCTGTCCCGCAGGGCCTATCGCGCGACGATCTACCATTGACCGCCGCGTTCCTGATCGCACTGGCCGCTACGCTTGGTGCTCTTTTCATCGGTGAGGTGATGGGTCAGATGCCCTGTACCCTATGCTGGTATCAGCGCATCGCCATGTTCCCGTTGGTGCCAATCCTTGGCCTGTCGCTGTGGCGAGGCGATGGCATGGCGCGGCTTTATGGCCTGCCGCTGGCGCTGGCGGGCCTTGCGCTGGTCGCCTGGCACTCGGGGCTTTATGCGGGCATTCTTCCCGCGCCCATTGTGCCATGCACCGAGAGCGGGCCGTCTTGTTCCGGCCCTGCGCAGATCATTCTTGGCCTGCCTATTCCCTACATGTCCTTCGTGGCCTTTGCCGTGATCTGCGTCTGTCTCATCTTGCCGAAAGGAAACCGCACATGAACCGCCGTTCTCTCCTCCTCGGGGCTTCGGCTCTCGGGCTCGTCGTTTTCGGGGGCGGTGCTTTCCTCGTGAACCGCCAGCGTCAGGCCGAAGCCGAGTCAGCCGCTGTCGCCACTTCTACCGCAGACCAAGCGCTTCTGGTGCGGGAGTATTCCCCGAGCTTCGGCCCTACTGATGCGAAGGTCGCGCTGGTCGAGTTCTTCGATCCGTCCTGCGAGGCCTGCCGGGCCTATCATCCAGTCGTCCAGGAAATCCGCCGACAATTCCCGGATCATGTCCGCGTTGTGCTGCGCTACACGGTCTTCCACGAAGGTTCGGACGAGGCCGTGCGTATTCTTGAGGCCGCGCGCATGCAGGACAAGTTCGAGCCGGTGCTGGATGCGCTGCT
Organism: Paracoccus sp. FO-3; assembly: GCF_006386455.1. Classification (NCBI taxonomy): domain Bacteria; kingdom Pseudomonadati; phylum Pseudomonadota; class Alphaproteobacteria; order Rhodobacterales; family Paracoccaceae; genus Paracoccus; species Paracoccus sp. FO-3. The sequence goes on from NZ_VCBQ01000106.1 coordinate 2,853, forward strand.
GGAACAGCAGCCCGGCTGGGCTGTTCATGGCGCGCCGCAGATGGATGTCGCGTGGGAAATCGCCGGGGCAGCTGGTCTCGATCTTGAGAGGGCGGAAACGGACCAATTCTTCCCGGGCATCACAGGAATACTGAACCAGGACGCTGCAGATGTTGAGGCCCTGGCCATCCGCCAAACACCAACCTTTTTCCTCAACGGCAAGCGGCTAGAGAATTTCAGCGCCGAAAGTCTGATTGCCGACGTGCGGTTCGCAGTTGAGAATTCCTGACGTGCTCAGGATCGGTTCGTGAAGGCGGCGAATAGGGCCAGAGTCCGCTCGCTGACATGATGCTCGATTCCTTCGGCATCACGCTCCGCCGTTTCGGGGTCAAGGCCCAGACTGATGAGAAAGTGCCGGACGATCTCGTGCCGTCGCCGGCATTCCTTTGCCAATGCGCGTCCGGCATCTGTCAGAAAGACCGACCGGTACTTCGCGCGTGTGATCAAGCCCTCGCGCGCCAGACGATCGAGGGTCTTGCTTACAGTTGGCACCTTCACGCCAAGCCGGGCGGCGATGTCCACCGGGCGCGCCTCGCCCTGATCGTGGATCAGTTCGGCGATCAGCTCTACATAATCCTCGGCGAGTTCATTACGCCGGGCTTCGCGCACACCCTGAAACGCCCCGGCGCGCAGATCCGCAGGCCGGTCATCCGAGGTGGCTTGGGGTGCAGGATCGAACTCTGTCATCCGTTCAGTGTCGCACGGGATGGATTGACAAGTAAAGGAGCGGCGCAGATTGTTAGCCTTGTCTAACTTTATGCGCCGCGTCTTGTCGGGATCGTGGTCAAGCCGGGAGTGCCAAGAACCATGACGACCAATGCTTGGCGGCAGGAAAGCGAAACCCCCTCCCTTTCCGAAGTGTTCCGTACCATCGCGGTCGGCAACGGTGGCACCAGCCGTTTCCGCCGGTTCCTTGCCTTCATCGGCCCCGGTTATCTGGTGGCCGTGGGCTACATGGACCCCGGCAACTGGGCGACCTCTCTCGCCGGTGGGGCGGCCTTTGGCTACACACTGCTGTTCGTCGCACTGCTATCGAACATCATGGCGATCCTGCTGCAATCTCTGTGCGCCCGGCTGGCGGTCGCGTCGGGCCGCGATCTGGCGCAGGCCTGCCGCGATGCCTTCCCGAAATGGATGTCGGTCCCGCTCTGGATCTTTGCCGAACTGGCCATTATCGCCACCGACCTCGCCGAGGTGATCGGCACCGCGATCGGCCTGAACCTTTTGTTCGGCATTCCGCTCGAGATCGGCATTTTCATAACCGCCGCCGATGTATTCCTGATCCTGTGGCTGCAGAACAAGGGCTTTCGCTGGATCGAGGCGCTGATCATTTCCCTGATGGCGCTGATCGCCGCCTGTTTTGTCGTGTTGATTGCGCAGGCCGACCCGGTCTGGGGCGAGGTCATCGCAGGCTTTGCCCCAAGCCGCGAGATTTTCAACAACCCGACGATGCTCTACCTGGCGCTTGGCATCATCGGGGCGACGGTCATGCCGCATAACCTTTACCTGCATTCGGGCATTGTGCAGACTCGCGCCTTTGGCCTTGACCTACCCTCGAGGCGCGAGTCGCTACGGCTGGCGACTTGGGACAGCACCATCGCCTTGATGTTCGCGCTGACGATCAATGCCTCGATCCTGATCCTGGCCGCAGCTGCCTTCTACACCGTGGGTCAAAACGATGTGGCCGAGATCGACAAGGCGCATCTGTTGCTGGCGCCCTTGCTCGGCTCGTCACTTGCGCCAGTCCTATTCGGCGTGGCGCTCTTGTGCGCTGGCTTGAACTCTACTGTCACCGCCACCATGGCCGGACAGATCGTGATGGAAGGTTTCATCAACCTGCGCATCGCCCCTTGGGCTCGACGTCTGATTACCCGGGGCCTTGCCATCATCCCGGCGATCTTCGTGATCCTGCTCTACGGTAGCGGAGGCGTGGGTGAGCTTTTGATCCTGAGCCAGGTGGTGCTGTCGTTCCAGCTTCCCTTCGCCATCGTTCCCTTGGTGATGTTCACCGCCAGCCGCGCCAAGATGGGCGAACTCGTAGCACCCCGCTGGCTGACAAGCCTCTGTTGGCTGATTGCGGCCCTGATCATCGTGCTGAACGTGAACCTGCTGTCGACCGTTCTTCTGGGCTGAGACTTCACCCTTCGGTGAAGGTGTGATTTCCGGCTTGTAGCTCAAGCTACTGGAGGGTTTAGACACCGAGAATTGCGGAGTGGGTGGCGGATGCATTTGACAAGACTGCAGAAAATACTCTGGGCGGCGGCTGGGGCTGCCACGCTTGCCTATGGGGTGCTGATGGTTTTGCCAAGCCGTGTGCCGGGTGAGACGGAGGTCGCCTTTCGACCGTCCTTTGCACTCCCGGATGCAACGGGGCAGCAGCGAACGACCCACGACTTTGCGGGCAAGCATGTTCTTGTCTTCTTCGGCTTCACCAACTGCCCGGATGTCTGCCCGACGACCCTCGCAGAGGTCGCGCAGGTTATGGACGATCTTGGCGACGCTGCTGCGCTTGTGCAGCCCCTGTTCATCTCGATCGACCCCGAGCGGGATCGCAGGCTGGGGCTGGCCGAGTTCACGGCGGCGTTCCACCCGGCGATCATAGGTCTTGCCGGAGACGATGCGCAGACCCGCGCCGCGGCGGACAGTTTCCGCATCCACTTCGCGCGTGAGGACGATGCGACAGCACCCGATGGCTACACGATGTCCCACAGCCCCGCGCTCTACCTCATCGGGCCCGACGGCGACTGGCTGCGCCAATTCACCTACGGCACACCCGCTTCCGAAATCCTTGCCGACCTTCGTTCCAGATTGTGAGATCCATGAAAACCCTTGCCTTCTCCGCCATATTGTCCCTGACCGCCTCTGCCGCCTTCGCCTGCGAGACGGTCACACTGGGTGATTTGACCATCCAGAACGCCTGGTCGCGCGCCACTATCGGTGCGGGTCGGCCTGGCGTGCTCTATCTCGAGATCACCAACAAGGGTAGCACGGACGACGCCCTGGTAGGGATCGCCACCCCGGCGGCGGGGATGCCGATGCTGCATGAAACCGTGGTCAGCAATGGCGTCGCCTCGATGCCGCATGCCATGGCTGTGCCGGTCCCAGCAGGTCAGACAGTGGCGCTGGCGCCCGGCGGGTACCACGGGATGCTGATGGATCTGACCGCGGCCCTGAAGGAAGGCGAGACCTTCCCGGTCACGCTGATGTTCCAGACGGCAGGCGAGATGACCGTGACCGTCGATGTCCTTTCGATGCGCGCGGAGGGACCGGATTGCGCGGACGCCGGACAGTAATCCTCGGCCTCGGCGGAGTTGCGGGCGCCACGGCCTACATGCTCGGTCTCGGCTGGTGGCAAAGCCGTAGCCGCGAAGGGGCAGGCCCGGCGCTGCTGCCGTTGCCGGTCGCCGAGATGGCTTTCAGCCTCACCGACCACCGCGGTAACCGTGTGACGCCCGCTGACTGGGTCGGCCAACCGACGCTGGCCTTCTTCGGCTTCACCTGGTGCCCTGATGTCTGCCCGACCACTCTGAGCGACATCTCGCTTTGGCTGGAAGAGCTTGGTCCTGCCGCCGACCGATTGAACGTAGTGTTCATCACCGTGGATCCCGAACGCGACACTGGACCGGTCTTGTCTGACTATCTGGCGAGCTTTGATCCCCGCATCACAGGGATTACAGGACCGGTGGCAGAAGTCGAACGCGCCGTCGCAGGATTTCGCGCGCGGTTCGAAAAGGTTCCGCGCGACGGTGGCGATTACACTATGAACCACACCGCCGGCGTGTTCCTGTTCGACGCGGACGGGCGATTTGCCAGCATCATCGACTATCACGAGGATCGACGCTTTGCCCTGCCCAAGATCCGGCGAGTCCTTGGGTAGAAAAGGACGTCCATGGTCGACCCTGTTCACAATGAAACTCGGATCGGCGTCTGCCGATCAAGGTTTGCCATCGCACTCAGACACTCGCCGATTGCCCGCAAGACGCTATCTTTCGCCCAAGACGAAAAGGATGACTGACATGCTGATCGACCGACGCACGCTTCTTCTCGCAGTTCCCTCTCTTGCCGGTCTTGCTGCCGTGCCCCTGCATGCGGAGGGCGATCCGGGGATTCATGTCGTCAAGGACCCCGGTTGCCCGTGCTGCAACAGCTGGATCGGCCACCTGCGCGATAACGGTTTCTCGGTCAGCTTCGAGGAACGCAGCATCGAGGATCTGGCAGCGTTCAAGCGCGAACGTGGTATCTCGGACGCGCTTGCCTCCTGCCACACCGCAACGACGGCCGACTATACCCTCGAGGGCCACGTCCCGGCTGCCGACATCCGTCGGCTGCTGTCCGAACGTCCTGATGCGATCGGGCTGGCAGTCCCTGGCATGCCTTACGGCTCGCCCGGGATGGGGCCGGAAGGCGAAAGGGACGCCTATGACGTGATCCTGATCCGCCGGGATGGGACGACCGAGGTCTTCACGAGCTATCCTGCTGCCTGATCACTGATGCGGCGTGGCCCCGGTTGCGATGGCCCAGTGATGGGCCTGGTGGTGCATGCCGACCGTCATGACACCGATGAAGCCGAGCGCACGGATTTGCGCCGCGTCGCCCGTCACGGTCAGGTCCGCGCCTGTTGACGTGGCGACCGCGCCGTAGCGCCACCCGGACGGATCGTCCATCGTCGCCGCGTGCGCCGTGACCATCCGCTGGATAGAGGCGACCACGTTGGCATCGTCCGAGGTGACCGAAAAGACGGCACCCTCCGGCACCTCCGCCACCGCAACTTCGCTGCGTAGCGTCACGTTGTCCATGTCGATCAGGTGCTGGCGCAGGGCCTCGATATCGACGCGGGTCCAGTCAGTCGCGGGGTCGGCGCGCAACATGCCAACGATCTCGCCAATCGCGGCGAAGGTGCCCGCCGAAGCCTCTGCCTATGCCGCACGCACCCACTGCTGGGCCGTGGCCGTGGGCAGCACCGAGGCGCGAGCGCTGCCGCTGGTCTCTTTCCACGCCCGAATTCGGCAGGACTCCGTTCTTGCGGCGGGATGGGCCGCGCATCTGGCGCGTGCCGTGCAGGAGGCCCGTTTCCGCGTCGAGGTGCGGTCCTTCCCGACCGTCAGCGCACGGCTCGACGCCTGGCTGAGCGACGGGAATGCCCTTCCCGGCAAGGGCCAACTGCAAGGCATTGCCGCCGAGATCGGCGTGTCACGCGAGGCGCTTTACCGTGAACTGGCCCGCCACCGGGCCGTGATGCCGCCGCAAAGCCGTGACATCACGCCGCCCTCGGCCAGCGGCTGTGCAGGTCGTCGATGACGATGGGATGGGCGTGATGCGGCGCGTGTTCGGCCAGATGCGGGTGATCGGGCGGAAGGTCCGGATGATCGTGAGCCAAGACAGCCTGATCGTCGGAGGGCCAGAGGCGCAGCACGGCCGCCACCCCGACCGCGCCGATGATGGCGAGGACAATCGCCGCCACCGAAAGCCCCGCGCCGGCACCAATCCAGCCTGCAAGCGGGTAGGTCACCAGCCAGCAGGCGTGGGACAGGGCGAACTGCGCAGCAAACACGGCGCCGCGGTCGGCTTCGCGCGCAGAGCGGTTGACGATTCGACCGATGGGCGTCTGTGTCAGCGAGAAGCCAAAGCCGATTGCGGCCCAGAGCGCGATCAACGCTGAAAGGCTGGCAACGAATGGAACCAGGGCCACGCCTGCGACCATCAGGGTCGCACCGCCGATCATCACCGGCCTGTCGGTAAGCCGCTCGAGGATGCGCGGCAGAAGGAAGGCCGCCAGCATCGAGCCCGCGCCGAAGCCTGCGAATGCCAGCGCCACGGCCTCCTCGCCCAAGCCGAGGCGGGCTTGCACCAGCACCACGGTGTTCACATAGATCATTGCGCCTGCGGCGGCGACCGACGCCTCCATCACCATCAGCCCGCGCAGACGCGGGGTGCGGGTGTAGATTCGGATTCCCTTGGTCACATCCGCCCAGAAATGGCCGAGCGTCCCCGCCGCCCGAGAGGGCAACCGCGCGGTCACGACCAGCATCGCCGAGGCGACGAAGCCCGCGACGGTGCCCACAAACAGCACCGGGAAGCTGACGACGGTGAGCAGCAGCGCCGCCAGCATGGGCGAGGCCAACTGCTCCAGATCCTCGGCCAGCCTTAGGAGCGACAAAGCGTTGGTATAGTCATCCTCGTCTTTCAGCACGTCGGGGATAACCGCCTGGAAGGCCGGGGTGAAGCCGGCCGAGGCGGCCTGCAGGAAAAAGATCAACACATAGACCTGCCAGACTTCGGTGACGAAGGGCAGAAAGGCGATCACGCCCGCCCTGATCAGATCCAGGGTTACCAGGAAGGCCCGGCGCGGCAGACGCTCGGCAATCGCCGCCGCCACCGGGGCCAGCGTCACATAGGCCACCATCTTGATCGCCAGCGCCGTGCCCAGAACAGCACCCGCGTTGTCGCCCGCGAGCTGCCAGGCCAGAAGACCAAGCGCTACCGTGGCGAGCCCTGTGCCCAGCAGTGCCACGAGTTGCGCGGCAAAAAGGTGGCGGAAGGTCGGGTTGCGGAGGGTGGACAGCATCTCAGAGCAGCTTCGTCAGGGCCTTGATCTCGGCCAGGTCGTGATCGCCCCCTGCCGTGAGGCAATGGTCGATATGGTCATGGATCAACGCGCGCTTTGCCTCGGCCACTGCGCGCTCGACAGCGTGAAGTTGTGTCGCAAGATCGACGCAGGGCCGCCCTTCCTCAATCATCCCGATCACGCGGCGCAAGTGCCCCTCGGCGCGCTTCAGCCGGGTGGCGATGGCAGGATGGCTTGCGTGGGTATGATCTTCTGGCATATATCCAGCCTATCCCCCTAGGGGGGATGAGGCAAGAAGCTAAGCGGGGTCAACCCCGAAGGACAACGATGCAGGCACGGCAACCGACATGGCGGGGGATCAGGACGCTTTGGGCAGCCCTGTGTTTCGCCTTTTCGCTGGCAGTCGCACCCGCCGTCGAAGCGGTCAAGCATGGTCCCGGAGCCGTGTCTGCCGAAGCCGATCACCGGGCCTATCACGCCGAGCATGGCCATTCGCACGACATTGCCGGGTCGGATCATCACGACTCGAGCGACCACGATCATGTAGGCGCGGCGCTGCTCGCATCACCAGGGGCGGAAGTGCCGCCGCCACCCTTGCGGACGCTGCGCCCCGATTCCCTTGCTGCGGATGGCACGATCCGCGACGGGCCGCGACGGCCACCCCGCCTGCCCCTGACCTGAGCCGCCGCCCCAAGCGGGTGGTCCGACAGTTCCATCAGTCAGGATAATCCAAACATGACATCCTTCCCACGGGCGCGATGGCGCCCCTTCACGCCATGGCAGGCACTCGTTGCGCTCGCCACGACCCTTGCCGCCTTCCTGCTTGCAGGCGCGGCCTTCGCCCACAACGTCACCGAAGGCGACGCGGGCTATGTGCAGGAGGTTACGGGCTTCCGCCCGATCGCCTTCATCTACCTCGGTGCCAAGCACATGGTGACGGGCTACGACCACCTCCTGTTCCTCGCAGGGGTAATCTTCTTTCTCTACCGGTCGAAAGACATCGCGACCTACGTCAGCATCTTCGCCATCGGCCATTCAGTCACGATGATCGCGGGCGTCTGGTGGTCCATCTCGATCAACGCCTACGTCATCGATGCGATCATCGCGTTTTCGGTGGTCTATAAGGCACTCGACAACCTTGGCGCATTCCGCCTCTGGTTCGGGGTGCAGCCGAACACCAAGGCCGCGACACTGATCTTCGGCCTGCTGCACGGCTTTGGTCTGGCCACGAAGATTCAGAGCTACGAGATTTCGCCAGATGGCCTTCTGGGAAACCTTATTGCCTTCAACGTGGGTGTGGAGCTTGGCCAGCTGATGGCGCTCGCCCTGATCCTGACAGCGATGACCCAGTGGCGGGGGCGGCCTGCCTTCGCGCGGCAGGCCTATGCCGCGAATGTTCTGATGATGGTGGCCGGCTTTGCCCTGATGGGCCTGCAGATCACCGGCTATTTTGTCGCCTGAAAGGAGGGCTGACCCATGACCAACCGTTTTGACACACCCAAAGCCCCCCTGCGGGCAGAACCGCGGGTTTTCGCCGCCACACAGAACGTCCAGTCCGTTCCTGCCACCTCCGGCGGCCTGATCCGTTCCACCCTGCTTGCGGCCGGGGCGGCCGGGGCGATCCTCGTCCTGTTCTGGCTACCCGCTGAATATGGGATCGACCCGACGGGTGTCGGAGCCCTGACCGGGCTGACCGAGATGGGCGAGATCAAGCAGCAACTTGCGGCTGAAGCGGAGGCTGATGCTCGTGCCGCCACGCCAGCTGCCGTAACGCCCCAGCCAGAAGTCGCTGCCCCGGAAATCCTCGCGCGGCTAGACCGGATCGACGCCCAGCTTGCCACCATCGCCGCCGTAATCGGCACGCCCCCCGGCCTGTCCGATTCTGTTTCCGCCGCACCAGCCGCCGCCGACCCGGCACCCGAGGACGTCGCCGCAGTAGCGCCCGAACCCGTCGAGGTGGCTGTTGCCGAGGCCGCCGCTTCGGAGTGGCGAGACGAGGTCAGCTATACGCTGCCCCCCGGCGAAGGCGTCGAGGTGAAGCTTGTCATGGAGCAAGGCCAGGTCGCGCGCTATGCGTGGACCGCGAATGGTGGCGTGGTGAACTTCGACCAGCACGGCGACGGTAGCGGTGAGGAAATCAGCTATGAACAGGGCCGCGCTGTGCCCGAAAAGACAGGCGAGCTCGTCGCAGCCTTCACCGGCAACCATGGCTGGTTCTGGCGCAACCGCACCGACGAGCCAGTTACCGTGACCCTGCGTACAGGCGGAGAGTATCAGGAACTCCGCGCACCCTGACGCAGCGATCTGTGCTTGAAAATGCCCGCGGCGGACAGTCAGAACACCAGAACCTTGTCCGCCGCGATCGTAGCCTGCGCGAGTCCGTCCATGGTGGAGCGGGTCGCCCCCTCCACCATGTCTTTTTCGTTCAGGCCACGCGCGTCCATGCAGGTGCCGCACATCAGGACGCGCCCTTTGGCAGACAGGACCCGACCGATCATGCGTTCGATATTGTAGTATCCATCGGGCGTCTTCTGGCCAGCCTTGGCGCAAAGTACGGCGTCCGCCATCAGGAAGACGGTGATCTCTGCATCGGGATCGTTCTTGGCGAGCGCGTGCGCCATCCGCAAACCGTTAAAGCTGCGCTCGGTGCCATATGGCGGATCATTCAGGAGGATAAGGTATTTCAAAGCTGGCCTCCTTTGCGGGCCGGATTAAGCCGCGGATGGGTTTCCTCGCCGAGCCAGAAGAGAATGGCGCCAGAGACGAACATGGAAATCGCGACGAACCAGAAGGCAGATTCAGCCGCGCCTGTCAGGCTGGCAGCAAGACCGAGGCCGAGCGCACCAATGGCGTAGCCGAGGTCGCGCCAGAAGCGGTAGATGCCGATGGCCGACCCACGCCAAGCGGGCGGTGTGATGTCCGCAACCGCCGCCGAAAGGTTCGGATAAAGGAGCGCCATTCCAAAGCCCGCCACGCCTGCGGAGACCGACCACCAGAGCGCGCCACTGCATATGACCACCAGCGCAACACCTGCACCGCAGATCCACATACCCAGCACGTTCGGCCAGAACCGGCCCACATGATCCGACAGCCGACCGGTGATAAGCTGTGAGCCGCCCCAGACAAAGCCGTAGGTGCCGACGATCCAGCCGACCTCTGTCAGGCTTGCACCTCGGCTAACCAGGAAAACAGGGAACAGCGCCCAGACCAGGGCGTCGACAAACTTCTCGACTAGCCCCGCCTGGGAGATCGCGAAGAGGCGTCGGTCGCGCCAGCTCATCAGGGCGAAGACCTCGCCCGTTGTGGGGTGATCAGAGACGCCTTCGGGATAGCGCGGCAAGGATTTCGGCGGTGCTGCCTTGTGCGCGGCGGTCTCTGCCCTGGCCCAAGGGAGCGTGTCCTTGACCCAGACCAACGTGAGCAGCAGTGCCAGCAGAACCACGGCCATGCCGAAGACCAGAAGTCCGGTCCGTGCGCCCAAGGCTTCGGCGATGTAGGCGGTCAAGATGCCCGCGGACGCCACGCCGACATAGCCCGAAAACTCATTGAGCCCCATGACGAGGCCACGTTCTTCGGCCTTGGTGATGTCAAGCTTTGCGGTCTGCGTCATCGACCAGCAGAGACCCTGGTTGACCCCAAGCAGCAGGGTCGCGGCCACGATCCAGTTCCAGTCGGGGGCATACCAGATCATCACCGGGATCGGCAGCGCTGCGACCCAGCCCCAGAATTGCACGCGCTTGCGGCCGATCCGTTCCGACCAGCGGCCGGCGACAAAGTTCATCACCGCCTTCACCGTGCCGAAGGCCACGACGAAGGAGGTGAGCAGAAGGAAAGAGCCACGTTCCAGCCCGAACTCGCTTTCGGCCAAAGCCGGGACTACCGTGCGCGTCATCCCGATGGCGAAACCCACCAGCATCACCTGGATCAGCTGATGGGCGACCTGAACCTGGTTTTCCCGGATGCCTCGCGTGAATTCGCAGGAGGTCATTCGACGCGCTCCTTTGTCGCCAGCGCAGGGTCGAGCGCTCCGCCACTGGCGGGACCACGCAGGGGCTGGATCAGCATCCTGTCGAGCCAGAGGTCGCGGCGCGTACGGAACTGCTCGATGCCGATCACCATCCCCTCATGTCCTTTGGCTGGCTGAGCGAGGTAGGTTCCCAGAAGCCAGTCCCACCACGGCAGGTTGAAGCCGTAGTTCGAGTTGGTCTCGCGCGGATCGATGGAATGATGGACACGGTGCATGTCGGGGGTGACGACGAACAGGCGCATCACACGATCCACTGGGCGCGGCAGATCGATATTGGCGTGGTTGAAGAGTGCGGTGGCGTTCAGGATCACCTCGAACAGCAGCACCGCGATGGCGGGCGGTCCGAGCGCCGCGACCACCGCTAGCTTGATCCCCATGGAGATCAGGATCTCGACGGGATGAAAGCGCAGGCCGGTCGTGGCGTCAAAATCAAGATCGGCGTGGTGCATCCGGTGCAACCGCCACAAGCCCGGGATCGCGTGGAACATCACGTGCTGGAGATAGATCGCCAGATCGAGCAGAAGCATCGAGACGACGGTGGCCACCCACACGGGCGCGTCGATATTGTTGAACAGCCCCCAGCCACGGTCCTCAGCCATGACAGAAAGCCCGACCGCAAGGATCGGGAACGACAGCCGCAGGATGATCGTATCGACAACGACAAGAGCGAGATTGTTGGTCCAGCGGATGACGCGCGGGATCTCCAGCCTGCGCCGGGGGGCTGCCACTTCCCAAAGCGCCATCGCCGCCAGAACACCCAGAAAGATGGAAAGACGGATGGACGCCTCAGTCGCAAGGATGGTCTCGGACATGGTTGCTGGCCTTGGGGCTTGTGGAGCGCGATGGAATCGCTATTATTCAAGTTATCGCTTGAATGATGTAGCGTCAGGAGACACGCCTTGTCAATCAGCCCGAAGCTCGCCCTGCTGGAGGAATACGCCCTCGTCGCGCGCGCCTTGTCGGCACCGGCGCGTCTGATGCTGCTGGAACAACTGGCGCAAGGCGAACGCGGCGTAGAGGCGCTGGCCGACAAGACAGGCCTCACCATCGCCAACTGCTCTCAGCACCTGCAACAGTTGCGCCGGGCCGCTCTCGTCACCAGCCGCCGCGACGGCAAGGCGGTGATCTACCGGCTGACCGACGCAAAAACGCTCGCGCTGATGGACCTTCTGCGCATCGTAGCGGAGCGGAATCTCGCGCAGGTCGAGCGTATCTTGCGAGGGCTTTCAAGCGGCAAGGATGCCCCCGAGCCAGTGAGCAGGGAAGACCTGGCAGTCCGGATCGCCGAGGGTTCTGTGACCGTGCTCGATGTCCGCCCCGCAGACGAATACGCTGCAGGTCACATTTCGGGCGCGCTCAACATGCCGCTGATTGAGATCGAGCGGATCATTCCGACGCTCGATCTGGCTGCCGAAATCGTAGCATATTGCAGAGGCCCCTATTGCATCTACGCCCATCAGGCTGTGGCCGCCCTGCGCAAACACGGCATCAATGCGCGCCGGCTTGACGGCGGTTTGCCGGAATGGCGCGAGGATGGCCTGCCAGTGATGTCAGGCGCGCAATAGTCCGATGACCGTCCATTTCATCGGCGCACGGCCACTCGGTCGGCGATAGGCCCGGAGGCGCTCCAGCGCCGTGCCCGAGCCCATGAAAAGTGAGGCCGAAGCCTCACCCGAAGGGATCGTATTCCGAGACGATCACGACCTCGTCGCCGTCGATTTCATCGGCGGGGACGGCGCCGAAGGTTCCATCCCCTGCCTGGAAGACGACGATCGAGACCATGAGCGTGGCGGCGAGGGAGGCTGCGAAGGCGTGAGCATCTTTGCGGGACATCTGTTTGGCTCCTGTCTTGGAGGCGGGGGACCATCCCCCGCGCGACAGGACCCCGCAGGCCCGAAGACTGGCTGACATCACCGGGTGCATTCGGCTCGCCCGAATCCACCCGGCGGCACGGGCTCGCCCCGTAGTCCGACCCCTCGCGGGTTGATCTCGAAGACAGGATTCGGGGCAAGGAGGGGAATGGCGAGCGGGGGATGGTGCCCCAACGTCAGGAGCCGGTTGTCCCGCTGATGCTCAGAACGCCGCCAGCCTCCCGGGCAGGCTCTTGGCTGAAGACCTGCTTCTTGGGGGATGAATCCCTTGATGCCCCGCGATTTCGCGGGACGAGGGGTGTGGTCGGTAAGAGGCCTGCCGGAGGGCAGTCCCCTCACGCCTTGACAGGGCTCACGCGGCCAGGTCCGCGCCCCCCGCCCTATCGCCGTCCTCGGCGCCGACGATCTCAAACCGTGCGTTGCGATAGCCCTCCCGCGCGATCCAGAGCTCGGCCGCGGTGATGGATTCCGCGAGATGCAGCAGCTCAGTGTTGCCACCGAAGTCGAGGAGCACGCGGACATGTCCCGGCTTCGGTGCCTCAGCCACCTCAAAGATCAAACGGCTGTCTGCCGAATGGCTGCGCATTATGGTGACGAGGATCACCCCGTCCGAGGAGAAGTTCCCTTCATGGAGCGTGAAGGAGGCCGGAGCGGTCCAGGTCGGATAGACCCGGGGCGGCTCCTTCTTCACAAGGCGGCCGACGCCGTTCGATCGCTCCCAGGCGGCAAGCTTCTTGGTGAACCGTGCCGACGGCTTGGGACTGCCGTCGGTGTAGCGGATCAGCGCCCCGAGAGGGGCTGTGTCGATGATGTTTGTTGCAGACATGATTCCTCATCCCGAATGCGAGTGCTCGCATTCATCATATTGATATTGCTGTACTTTGTGAGATTGAGGGCGGGTTTCCCCGCCCCCGGATTGCTCAGATCACTCCGCTACCATCATCGACGCGGCGCTGTCCGGCAGACCGGCCGTCAGGAAGGCGGGGAGAGCGATGTCTTCGGGCTCGCCCGCGTCCTCCCCCTGCCCTTCTGCGATCGCCTCGCCGTCGAACGCCACCAGATCAGCCCGGCGCAGGACCTCGGGCAACCAG
>NZ_VCBQ01000107.1:0-16283 GCF_006386455.1 Paracoccus sp. FO-3
TCGAGGAAAACCTGGACCAGCAGCGCCACTCCAAGTTCCACCTCGACAACCACTTGTGCCCGCAATGGGAATTCCTCGGCAAGGATGTCGAGGTCTTCAAGCTCGAGGACGGGCTCTCCGGCCCCCTGGCGGCCGTGGCCGAGCGGCTGGGCGTGACCCCGCCCCAGCAGAACCCGCATGAATTGCGCTCGGACCCGCTGGAGATCGAATGGAGCCCCGCCGACCGCATCCGCGTGCGCGACCATTACGCCCGCGATTTCGAAACCTTCGGCTACCAGCCCTGAAACAGTGGAATTTGTGATCTTGAAAGCCGTTTCTTGTTTCTCCATGATTGGCCGAAGACCAGGGAGGCGCGGTCCTTGAGCGGGATCGGCCTTGGCGGCGGCAGGCCGGGGATCGCCATGCCTTACGCCCGCCGGATCAGCATCAGCCCGCAGCCGAAGGCTTTGGCGCGGCCGAAGCCCACGGCAAGCTGCGCGAGAAAGGCGTCGGGATCGGTGACCTCCAGCCGCCCGGTCATCTCGATGACGCCGAATTGCGGCTGGCCCTTGCGGGGGCCGACATGTGCTGGCAGCGGAACGACCGAATAGTCGGCTGCAGCGAAATCCGTCACCTGGAAACCGACCACTTCGCCCTGCCGTGCCAGCCAGTCGCGGCCAGCGGTTTCGGCGGCGGCCATCCGCGCCTCGCGCCGGGCATCGCTTTCACTCCCCGAAGGCAGCGCATGAAGTGCGTCCATCACCACATCCACCCGCTGCGCACGGACATCGGGCACGGTCTTGCGCGTCCGCGTGGCGTTCGCGCGCAGGACGAAGCCCAGCCGGTCGCCCGCCCGGAGGTCGGGCGCAAAAGGCTTGACCTCGGGCGGCAGGAACAGCCCCGCGCCATCGGCGGCGGGGGGGCGAGGCGAGAGGATCAGGAAGCGCCCATTCCCCTCGGCCCGCCACAGGAAATCGCGGCGCCGGTCGGGATCGTCGGCGAACAGCGCCCAGATCAGCCGGTGATGGGCGTCCATGATCCGACCCCGCTCGGGGTCGTGCAGCCGGTCGAGCGCAGGTCCCTCGATCGGGTCGATCAGCGCCTTCAGCGCGGTGGTCGCCGGATTGCGCGCCAGCGTGACGCGAGAGAGACAAAGGCTCATGTCGCCCCCTCGGCCGCGGGCCGGTGGATGAACACGGGACGTTGCGCAAAGTGCCATTTCGCACGCTCGACCGGCAGATCGTTACGGTTGTCCGGCACATCGGCAGGACTCAGGGGCTCGTCCGAGGCGACCAGCCGCAGTGCGCCCTGATGACCAAAGGGCGGACGAGCGGCCAAGGCCAGCGCCTGCAAGGGACCTTCAGCCTTGACGATACGCGGGGCGGGGGGCGCGGCCAGAGGGCAGGACTTGCGGCCCAGATAGAGCGTGAAGACCGGCTGGCGCAGGGCCTGGGCCAGATCCTCCAGCGCGCCCGTCCAGCCGGGTCCAGGCCAGAGCGCCACGGCATAGGCGACGCCGACCCGGTAATCGCGGAGCGTGATGGTCGTGTTCGTATTGCGTCCGGCACGCGCCAGCGCCGCGGGACGGCTGTCGGGGTTGCGAGCCGCGGCGGTCGGGATGGTCTCGACCGTATGGTAGTCGCGCAACGGCACCCCGTGGTCGATCACCCCCACCGCCATGCGCAGCGCATCGAGCCAGGCAAAGCCCGCGTCGTCGCCGCGCCGGATGCCCATGGCCGCTGCGACCAGTCCGATCACAGCAGAACGGCCGGGCCATGTCAGCGAGCCGCGCCGCTCATGCCCAGCCAGTTCCCCCATGCTGCCCAGTGCGGCGCAGAGGGTGAAGACCAGATGCTCAGCCATCCACCGCCACCGTCGAGGCCGCGAAGACGGCAATTTCATCAATAGCCCTGGCGATCTCGCCCTCGGTCAGCCCCGGCTCGACACCCATGATATTGAGAACCTTCTTGCGCTCGCAAGGCTCGCCATAAGCCGTCGTCAGGCGCGCATTCATATCAACCAGCGCCCGGATCGACCCATCCAGCAAATCCTCATCCTTTACCGCCCTGAGAAAAGCGCCGGTCAAGTCGCGAGGCGCCAGTGAACCGATCTCTGCGCGCACATAGGCCGCACGAGGATGATGTCCATGACTGTTCTGCTTGCCTTTGGGCGTGGCGGTTGCCAGCGCGCGGGCCAGCGCATCCAGTCCCCTTGCCGCCAATTCGCGGTCGCCGCCAAGGTTTTCCACCAGCAGATCGGTGTTCACGCAGGCATAGAGATAATAGACGCCCGAGCCGAAGGCATGTTCGCCCAGATGCGCGCCGCCGGCATCCTCGTCGCGGGTCTTGAGATCGTCGACGGCGGTGAAGAAATCGTCCTCGAATTGCGCGCGGTGGGTGGTGATGGCATGACCGAGCTGAACGGCGGCCTCGCGATTGAAATCCGGGTTGTCGGCCAGCATGCGGCCGAACATGGCGATATCCACGGCGCCGCCGGCGCTGCGCAGGACGATCTTTGCCAGATCCTTGTCAGATGGCAGCCTCTCTCCCGCAGCAGCGCGGCGTGCGAGATCCAGAGCATGGGCGCGTTCCTCGGGCGAGATGAAGGCCAGGGTCGTGCCCTGGACCAGATCCGGGTTCTTCTTGTCCACCGGCCCGATCTTGCCAAAGACCTTGGCCACGGCCTCGGCGATCTCGCGCGCCTTGGCGGCATCGACGCCATCCTTTTCCAGCGCCTTGCGGATCACCTCGCCCAGCCGCTTGGTCCGTTCGCCCAAAGACCCGGCCAGCGCCTGCTGGAACCCGTCGGACATGCGCACCGCACGCTTGATCGACTGGCTGGAGAGGCGCAGTCGGGGCGCACCGCCATAATGCGCCTCTTTCGGGCGGCCCTGGTCGTCGCTGTTCGGGTTCGACGGAGGATAGGCGGTCAGCAGGTGGAATTGCAGAAAGGTGGTCATTCGGTCTCCTCCTCGGTGGCACCTTCGCGCGGAGGCGCAGCGCCGTAATAATCGAAACACCAACGGATGCGGGGCTTTTCGCCCCAGAACAGGATGTCCTCGGCCAGCGCCGCGACATTGCAGGCCTCGCCGATCAGCGGCAGCGCGCGGCGCAGGCCCGTCGCCAGTTCCTGCCGGTCGTCGGAACGGATCAACCGCTGGAAACGCAGGGCCGAGAGCGCCTTGGGATCGCCCTCGCCAAAGGCCTGGGCGATGCGGCGCCCCTCGTGTCGCTCGACACGGGCCAGCACCTGCGCCAGCGCGGCCAAAGTCAGCGGCTCGGCGCACCACGAAGGCGTCTCGGCCAGGCGGTCGTGCAACTCGATTACCAGACCCTCGGCCAGAACGTCGGTGATGTGATCCGCCCGCCGCAGCCTTGCCCGCAAGGCCCGCGCCTGGCCGGTGTCGTCGTCGGGGCGGAGGTGCCGCCTCCACCAGCCAAAGGCGATCTGGCCGGGATTTTTTGTCGCATCGCTCATGCGGCCGCCTTCCTGCGGGGTCGAGGTTCGAGGCCCAGCTTCAGATAGGCGTCCTTGCCGGGATTGCGCCAGCCGGCGAAGGTCGTACGCAGCCCCTCGCGCGCGTCGATCACCTGCTTTATCGCCTCGGCCCGCAGCTGGTCCAGCCCCGGCAGCGCCTGCCGGCCGAAGATCTCCAGTGCCACCCGCTCCATCGCACGGATCCAGCGCAAGGCGACTTCCACGGGCGGGGTGCCCGCCAGCAATTCGCCGAGGCCTGTCTCGAAACCGGCTTGCGTTGCCGTAAAGAATTCCTCGCGCAGCACCTCGAGCGCGCTGCCCTCGCCGGCGACAACCTTCAGCGCACCACGCAGGGCGAGGCCGAAAGCTTCCGCCGACTGGATCATGCCGATCAAGGTCAGCCCAGCCTGGTTTTCCAGGGGCAGAAGTGGTTGGCGCGACCAGGTGAAGTCCCTCGGTTTCATGTTATCCATCGCCCAACCGGCCACGATGACGCCGGCTCCCGCCCTGTCTTGAGGCAGCACCCGCCGCTCATAGCTGTCCAGGCATTGCGCACGACGACGCAGGTCTCCCTCATCCCCCGGCATCTCCGTCACCACGCCCAGCCAGTTGCGATAGCCGAAGGCGCCGGCACGAGGGTGCAGAGGCAGAAGCTCGGCACCTGCCTTCTGCCGGTAATAGGGGGTCAAGGGATGCTGCCACCCGGCATAATTGGCGCCGTAGGGCTTCTGGATCACGCCGCAGATCGTCTCCTCCCCGACCAGCCGCAGGCGACGCGGCATGCCGAAGAACGCCTCGGCCGGGTGGGCGGCGTCGGGATAGACCTCGGACCCCTTCGCCTCGGAGGTGCGGGTCGGGCACATCCAGGGCAACACCGCCGAGCCGGCGGGCAAACCATCCGGCACATTGGCCCAGACCAGATCCCAAAGGCTTCCCTTGCCCGGATCGACCAGCGTCACCATGGGCCCACCGCCGCGCATCGAAGTCCGGTTCCCTGCCCCACCCGAAGGCGCATGGGCCTGAAGCGTATAAAGCGCCATCGCCGCCAGGGCCGGGTCCAGCACGGGATAGCGGTTCCGCCGGACCATCAGGTCGGCATTGTTGCGCGCGGTATTGCCGCCCGCCGAGTCGATGAACAGCATGTCGGGCGGGTTCGGCGCGCCTTCCAGCGGATCGAAGTCCTGCAGAAAGAGCGGACCGTCCCCCATCAGGTTAAAGGCCGACGCAAGCGGAGCGAGCCGTTCACGCAGGCGCGGCGGATCCGGCTTGCGGACCCGCCAGTCCTGCGCATTGGCGGGCGGATCGGCGAGGAACACGAAGCCGACCAGCAGTTCCAGGCAGGCTATGTTCAGATCGGCGCGCGGCCAGTCGGGAAAGATGACGCCCGGCTCGGCGATCTGGTCGGGGCGGATGATGCGGGGACCGCCATCGGAGCGACGAACCGGGATCCAGGGATCGGTAATGAGATTGAAATCATTGCCACAGCTTTGTGAACTCCCGCTATGGGTGATTTTTTTTAAGACAATCATATCATTATCAGAAAATAGCCTTTCCTTGTGCCGCTTCACTGCCAATTTCTATTAGTAATCCCCGCATATGCGAGGAACAGTCGATGGTTCTTTTCGCTGACTTCGGCATAGTAGGCTCATCCCCATGCCACGGGGAACAACTGCTGCCATCCACCAAGTGCTCTGATCACTTACCCCATTTATCCTGAACGGAATCCATATAGAGCCATATTGTGTCAACCACCTTAACCCGCGGGATCAGGCTAGGGTCGTTACTTCGGTAACTTGGCCGTTCCGGTCAAGCCTTTTCTGAGGAGACACGTTGGCCGCGTGACGGCAGATTGTTCGAATCGCGCCGGGTTTGCTGGAGGCGCCAGCTCCAGAGTAAGGTGGAGCATCTGAGGTGCGCGAACACGCTGTGCGGCTTGTCCTCGACAACAAAGATCAGCATGGATCGCGCTGGCAAGCGGTGATTCCAGTAAAGACTGGGCCGTGTGAAGATGGACCGCCGCGATGTCCTGATGCTGGCCAAGCTGCACGGGGCGGGGGAGTTGACGGCGGTCCGGGTATGCGGATGCAGCCCAGGGGACGATGCGCGATCTGATCCGGGAGCGGGCCGTGGCGATACGGGTAACGAGCAAGGCGCGCTAGGGTCCAGACTCATTGAATTTCACAGCCAGAACAAGACGGTTGCGGCGAGCATGATCGCGGAGAAGAAGGTTTCCGGGCAGCGGTCGTATCGGGTGGCGACGCGCCGCCAATCCTTCAGACGGCCGAACATGATCTCGATGCGGTTGCGCCGTTTGTAGCGCCGCTTGTCGTATTTGACGGCCTTCCTGCGGGACTTTCGACCGGGGATGCAGACCTTTATCCCCCTGTCTTTCAACGCTTCTCTGAACCAATCAGCGTCGTAGCCCCTGTCAGCCAGCAGCCAACCCGCCTTCGGCAGACTGCCCAGAAGAGCCGCGGCGCCTGTGTAGTCGCTGACCTGGCCGGCCGACATGAAGAACCCGATCGGCCGCCCAGTGGCATCGGCAACGGCGTGCAGTTTGGTGTTCATGCCGCCTTTTGTCCGCCCGATCTGGCGTGCGCGCCCCCCTTTTTCACGCACAGGCTCGACGCCGTGCGGTGTGCCTTGAGATAGGTCGCATCGATCATGATCGTCTTGTGATCGGCGCTCTCAGCGGCCAGGCCGACCATGATCCGGGCGAAGACCCCGTTGTCACTCCAGCGGGCTCTGTTGCACAAATCGCGTGAAGGATTCATCTCGTGAATCCAGCATGGTAGCTGGACTGCATGAGCAGACCCACACCGCCAACCTACAGGACCAGGAACTGGCCGGCCTACAATGAAGCGCTCAAGCGCCGAGGCTCGCTCACGGTTTGGTTCGACCCCGAGATGAGCTGGGATGCCGCGCCGACAGGCAGGCGTGGCCGACAGCAGGCCTACAGCGATGCCGCCATTCAGACGTGCCTTTCGATGAAGGTTTTGTTCGGCATGGCGCTCAGGCAGACGACCGGCTTCGTCGAGAGCCTGCTGCGACTGGTTGGCCTCGACTGGTCGGTACCCAACTTCAGCACGTTGTCGCGCCGTCAGAAGTCTTTGGCCGTCAACATCCCGTATCGTGGCTCCAAGGGCCCGCTGCACCTGCTGATCGACAGCACCGGGATCAAGGTCGAAGGTGAAGGCGAATGGCACGCACGCAAGCATGGGGGCCAAAAACGCCGGGTCTGGCGGAAGATCCACCTTGGGATCGACGAGGAAACGCTGGAGATCCGAGCTGTCGAGGTCACCGGAAGTCACGTCGGTGATGCGCCGATCCTACCCGACCTTCTCGACCAAATCCCGGAGAAGCAGGAGATCGGCAGCGTCACGGCAGACGGCGCCTACGACACGCGCAAATGCCACGATGCGATTGCAGATCGCGGCGCCCATGCCGTCATCCCGCCCCGCAAGAACGCGAAGCCCTGGAAGACCATCACCGCAGGAGCCGTGGCGCGCAATGAGGCCCTGCGGGCGTCCAGGTATCTCGGCCGCGCCCTGTGGCGACGATGGAGTGGATACCACCGCCGGAGCCGCGTCGAGACGAAGATGCACTGTGTGAAACTGCTGGGCCAGCGGCTCATGGCGCGGGACTTCGACCGCCAAGTCGCCGAACTCCAGGTACGTATCGCCGTCCTGAACGGCTACACCGCGCTCGGCATACCCGTCACGGAAGCTGTGGGATAAGTCCGTCCGGGGAAAGGGGAACCTCGGCGTTCAACCGATTTGTGCAACAGAGCCTCGATGCCCTCGACGCACATTCGGCGATGAGTCGTCAGGCATTGGAGTCACAGACGATCCAGGATGGGCTGAAGGCGGCACTGATGGGGCCGGGGCGGCTTTACGAGGCACTGCGCGAGCGGGTGGCATGATGCGAGAAAAGGCAAAGCTCGGCCCCAAGCGGACGGTCGAGCACGTGTTCATGCTGCGGTGCGGCTTCCCTGAAGCGGCCGTTCGTCGCCAGTCGCAGCATTCTTAACCGTCCAACATCAGGAACCGCTTTCCAACTTGAATGACTACCTGAAGACTTCGGGCGAAGAGACTGTCGCGACGATCAGCAGGGGAACTGCTCAGGCTCCGTTCCCAACAGCCCAGCCCGAAGGGTGTGCCCACCACACACACGTAAACCCCATGGCTGGCGTTGTTCAGGAGGCCTACGGAATCCACTTTCAGGCCATATGGGCAACAACATCTACCACTTGCACGGCACATATCATACCATAAACGAGAGACCTTGACCAACCACTACATAACACTGACTTGCGTTTATGGCCGCCTGGAATCCGAGATGAACAGTTTTCCTCCGCCGTCCGAAATCATGCGGCACAACAGACCCTATCTATTCTCGGACAGCAAAACCGAGGGCGCATACATATTGGCAAGATCCGAGCTGAGTCATCATTTGGACAGCTTAACTCAGCGGAATCAGCACCAGGACTTTGAGATTTTTGCGCGAAAGCTGTGTGAGAGAGAAATTTGCCCGAACCTGCGCCCGCAGACCGGGCCGGAAGGCGGCGGCGACGGAAAGGTAGATACGGAGACTTATTCTGTAGCGCCCGAGATATCAGACCGCTGGTTTCAGGGACTGCCAAACTCAGGCGCTGAAAGGTGGGGATTTGCCTTCAGCGCGAAAGAACAATGGGCACCGAAAGTTCGGAGCGACGTCGAGGGTATGGTTGATACAGGCCGCACCTACGACAGGATCATATTCGTTACCAGCCGCGCGGCGCGATCCAAAGATCGCCTGCGGGTCGAGCACGAACTCGTCAAAAGGTTCAACATTCCCGTCACGATTCATGACAGATCATGGATCATTGACCGGGTTTTTGCGCACGATCACAAAGACCTTGCATATGAGTATCTGAAGGCTGGTCAGTATGACGAGTCGAAAATGGTGGTCGGGCCGCGCGATTTTGAACGTAGGAAGGCTCTCGATGCGCTCGAAGAACGGATCGCCAAGGGAGGGCAAAACGGCGGAGAGGTTACGCAGCGGGTCGTGGACGCTCTGGACGCAGCGCAGCTATCGAGAATGCTGGAAAGGCCGCGGATCGAGACGGCCGGAAGATTTGGCCGGGCGATAAAACTGGCAAAGAAGCATGGAACCAGACGGCAGAAGATGCAGGCAATTTATGAACGTGCCTGGACCGATCTGTGGTGGTTTGATGAAATAGACGCCATCAATGACTCCTACGAGGATATTGAAGCGCTTGCGTTTGAGGAGAACCACGCGGACGACATATCAAAGTTGTCCAATCTGTACACAGTTCTGACTGCGCGGGTTATGCAGGGTTGGGAAGGTGCTGAAGAACTTGCGATAGAGGCGCGCGGTGAACGTCTGCGAGCCAAAATTCAGGAGATCAGCGCAGACGCGTCCCGGCCAAACAACGCGCTCTACGGAAAGGCGCTTGGCCACCTGCTGGAGCTGTCGTCTGCATCCGTCAAGACAGATGTAGAGAAACTGGATGCAGTCTGGAACGGCCTATCCGAGGTTATTGACCAGGCACATGGCCTTGGAGAGTTTCCTGCTGAGATGATCGATCAAGTGATCGATGCGCTACAGCCCTTTGCTCCTGCCAACGACGCATTCGATGCTCTGGTGCTCAAGCTTGCGGAGTTCATGGGTGAAAGGGCCAAAGAGGGAAAAGCCGGAAAGATTCTCTTCCGAAGAGGCGAGCAGCGGCTCAAAGCAGAAGAACCAATTGAAGCTATTCGCTGGCTTGGTAAAGCGTCGATTTATTTCATGAAGGAGGAATACGCGGAAGAGCAGTTCGAAACGCTCTATTGCCTTTCAGTTGCCTATCGCGGCGCGGGCCTTCTGTGGGCGGCGCGCGCGACGTCACTATCGGCGTTGGTCAGAATGGTCGTCTTGTCAGACGGCACTGACGGCCCCAGGCCTGAGCTTGTTCCATCCGCAAGCCTCTACGCCATGATATCAATACAGCTCGGACGGTTTGTCGATGCGCTGAACGTGATCCTCTTGCTTAATAGCCTGCAGGAGGTTCTCCCCTTGTCAGATGAGGGCCGCGAAGGCCTCCGGAACAAGCTGCTTGAGTTTGACCGCCTTCTGATGTGTCAGATCGTCAATCTGGAAGCAGACGATCTCCGGGCGCTGTCCACTGCGCCCGACATGCTTGAGAAGCTGCATTTGTTCTCGGCCCGCATGGCGTTGATGCTTTTGCTGGGCCATGCCGAAAGCCTGAAGCAGGATGGCTCAATCCCCGAAGAGGGCTCGATAGATGAACTCAAAGAACTTGCTGAGCTGGCCGCAGTGCAGCCAGCGGCCCGAGACCTTCCCAAGCGCCTTGTAATGTACCAGGACCGCGAGTTTGAGGCCTCAGTGATCCTCCTGGGTGTAGAGGTGAAATTCACTGCGGAAGCGTCGGTGTTCGGGCACTTGCTTTGCGAGGCCCATATCGGCGCGCTCGAAGGCTTCCTGGCAACGTCTATAGAGACGGGTATGCTCGCCCACGCCTCAGAACTGTCTGTGACGGTACAGATATGCGAAGGCCTCGGTGAACCTGACATTCTTTTTGATCCGGGCTCAATGATGCTGACGGTGAAGTGGCCTGTCGAACTGGATGTCAGAGATGTTGTCCACCATCAGACGCTTTGCGATCATCTAATAGACTTTTGCGCCCGGGTTATCGACGCAATTGCTGTGGTGAATCCTGAAGAGGCCAACGGATTCATGTCGCAGCTCGTGGACGAGTTTGTTATCCAGCGCAGTATCAGCTTCAGCAATGCCTGCATTGGCAATCATCGGCTTTTCGGTGCGCACGCATCAACTATCGCAGGGCTGCAGTTCCTTTCCGAGAGGGAGTACCAGCTTAAGAGTGATGCGCCAACCCTGATGAGGGGAGCGTTTCTTGATGAGCGTAACGGAAAGGATGAGGGCTTTACGGACCCGGAGAAGATTGTCCAAAGTCATCGGGGTTATGTCGTCGAGTCCATTATTAACTTCCATCTGTGGGATAAGGCCGGATGGAACGGAATAATGTTTGCGGGTTATGGTCCGGCATATCCTCCCATGCTTGCGCTGATTTTTCGTGATGAACAAATGGCGCGCTCAATATTTTCCGGCTGGCGCGATAAATTCGGGTCGCGGGATGAGGGGGATGCCATTCGGATTGCGCTCCTGAAAGGGGTTGATGCGCAGCATCCATCATACTACCGCGCGTCGATCTCCAAGAATCTTGATCCCAAGAAAGACGGTCTGGACCCAAGCAAGAAGTTTATGCAAGCCTCGCGGATGCTGACCATGACCCCGCCAAACAGCAAGAACCTCGATACGTTTTTATCTGACTACAAGGAGAAGCAGTGCTTCATTCTTGCACCTGCAATTCTTGGGCCTGACGGTGAACCGCAGTTTTTCACTGACCTTTCGATTTTGAAGCGAATGCTCTATGTCCGGGAGGCGTGGAAGGTTGGCGTTCACGATCAAGACGGCATGGCACTTCGCAGTGACGACAACATCCTGGTGCCGGATGGGATTGAAAACCCGCCATGCTTTGAATTGATGGAATTGAAGAAGCGCCTTCGAGAGGCGAGATAAGACACTTACGCCTACCATGCGATCACCTGATTCTGCCACTCAGGCATCCGCTTCCCGCGCAAGCAAGTCATTCGTGCGGCGCGCAGCGAACGGCCGTTTCCTGCCCTTATGGACATAAGGTGACGCCCCTCGCTGTGCAGTGCATGAATGACCGCTATCCCATACACGCCGCGGGCGCCAAGCCGCACTGCCGCAAGTCAGCTTTCCGCCCATTCTTCCTCGATGCTTTCCGTAACCGCGAAGGCGAGAACCGCTGCGATAGCTGGGGTCTCCGCGCTTCTCGCCTTCGCTAACGCTGCGAGCGGTACTTCAGTGGCTCCCGGTGCCGAAGGTCATGCGACTGGGTGCCGAAGCTTAATGCAAGCCGGTGCCGATCCTGATGAGAACCAGCACCAAGGGCATCGGCTACCAGCTGGTCGACCTGACCACGGATGACGAAGCCATGAAGCAGGTCGTCGCCCTCGGCTATCGCCAGGCGCCTGTCGTCGTCGCCGGCGACACGCACTGGGCTGGCTTCCGCCCGGATCTTATCGCAGGTATCAAAGACCCTGCTTAGCCAGGCGACGGGCGCGGGCCGCTTTCACTCGCTCGCAGCCGAAAGGTTGGCCACCCGGTCGCAGACGCCTAATGTCGTCACGCTTATATAGCTTTTGCCCGCTTTCATCGCGACTTCGGCGTTATGGGTCTCGCGATCTGCTATCACCCCACATGCCCCTTTCAGCCAGTCGATCCGGCCAGCATCGAGTGGGCCCAAGTCTGTGTCTTTATAGGCTGTAACCTCTTCCACCAAACCGCGATATTGGTCCTCGGGCATATCCAGGGCAACAGTCTGCGCCATCGCCCCGCTGGCAATGAAAACAAGGGCGGCAGATACGAAGAATTTTCCGGGCATGAATTTCTCTTTCAGGTTGTTGATAAAATGGTTTCATCATCCTGGAGGATAGGGCGTCGCCCGGCAAGCCGGGCCGCGTTCTAGCTCCGGCCGGCGGCGCCGACCTCCGCCCGAGCCAGACAGGGCGATGCGACCGGCTGCGGCCGGCGCCTGTCCGTCTCGTCCCGAGCCAGCCATTCCCCTGCCGGTCCTGGTCGCCCTGCCCTGCCTGTCTCGGCCCTGCGGGTGACGCCCGGCTGACGCGAGCAGGCGGCGAGCGAGACCCCAGGTATCGAGCGACCCGCCTGCGGAAAGCTGGGGCTGAAGGTTCGTCGGAGATCCCGGCTGGCGCCGGCATCCGGTTGATCCAGGAGCCGTCCCGGGGGATCGACGCGGGCCTGGCCCGCGCTCACCCCCAGGCCGACGCCTTTCCTCTTCGTGTTGTCCGCCCAGCACCCGCCTGCCGGCCGGTCAATGGGCAAGCGCCGCGCGTGCCGCGCGTCGTCGTCCAGCCGGGCCGTGTCCTCGGCGCTTCGCGCCTGCGGGCCGCACCACCCCGGCTTCCCGACCCTTGACAGTCCGCCAGTCGGCCGCGGGCAGGGCTGCGCCCTCCCCGCTTCGCTCCGGAAAAAGCACGGGGCTTTTTCCAGATCAAACCGGAGAGGCCACGCCCATCGCGGACAGGAGCACCAAGACCCCGCCGCCATCGCAAAAGGAGGCCAGATCATGGCTCTACTCGCAACTGTTGCCCCCGATGAACGGGATGAAACTGTGACGATCATCGCCGCGCAGAACGATTGCTTCCGCCGCACCCTCGGCCATGGCGCGCAATGGAACGGCCAGCCCCTGCTGGGCATGGCAGTCACGACACCGGGCTTCCGTGCCCTGCCCGAAATCATCCAGATCGCCCTCACCAGCGAAGCGGTCAACTTCAAGGCTTTCGATGCCGAGAACGATCCCTATGGCGATCACAGCTTCGGCGTCGTGGAGATGAACGGCCATCGCGCCTTTTGGAAGGTGGACATTTACGACACCGATTACACCTTCGGCGTTTCCCTGCCGGAGGCCACCGACCCCAAACAGGTTCGTCGTGTTCTGACGCTCTATCTGCCGCCCGAACACTGACCCGAGATCGGCCCGCTTTGCTCCGGGCGGGCCGATGCTTCCCGAAACGTCAACCGGAAGGGGGTGAATTGATGAGCAAAGCAATCTTTGAAACGCGCCTCGCGGAAGCGTGGGCGCTTATCAGGAAGGGCGATCAGAATGGCATCGGCCGCCGCTTCCTGAACCAGCACGGGGTCTTCTAAGGCCCCCCGCCTCGCCCCCAAGGGGCGGGGCACCAATAACAAAATTCTCACCACACGACAAGGATCGACCCATGAAACATGAACCGATCACCAGCACGGTCGAGCAGGTGCCCTTTGCCGACCTCTATGTTTCCGAGCTGAACCCCCGCACCATTTTCGATCCGGCAGGCATCGAGGCGCTGGCCGCGAACATTCGCGCGCTTGGCCTGATCCAGAACCTCGGCGGGTTGCGCGACGAATCCGGCAAGGTCGGCATCGTCTTCGGCGGCCGCCGCTATCGCGCCCTCGCGCTCCTGCAGGACGATCCGCGTTTCGCCACCGTTCCCGTCAGGATCGCGCCGGATCAGGCAACCGCCGAGACCTGGGCGTCCAGCGAAAACCACCAGCGCGAGCAGCCGCACCCCGCAGATGAAATCCGCGAATATGCCGTCATGGCCGCGCGGGGCGTCGCGGTGCCCGCCGTCGCCCTCGCCTTCGGCGTCACCGAGGCACATGTCTATCGCCGCCTCAAGCTGGCCGGGCTGCCCGCGCCCGTGCTGGACGCGCTCAAGGTCGGTGAAATCACCCTTGCCAATGCCGCCGCCTTCACCGTCAGCGAGGACGAGGCGCAAAGCCTCGCCGTGCTGGAACGGGTGCGCGGTCAGGGCTACAGCGATCACCAGATCAAGCAGATGCTCAAGTCCGATGCGGTGCGCAACACCGACCGCCGCGCCGTGTTCGTCGGTCAGGAAGCCTATGAGGCCGAGGGCGGCCGCGTCACCACCGACCTCTTTGCCGACCAGTCCTATTTCGAGGATGAGGCCCTGCTGAACGAACTGTTCACCGCGGAGCTGGACGCCCACGCCGGCACCGTCTTGGCCGAAGGCTGGAAGTGGGCCGAGCCGATCCGGGACAGCTATGTCGGCTATTACGAGATCGAGCAACGCAAGCTGGATCGCATCTATGCGCAGGAAGGCGATCTCTCCGAAGCCGAGGCCGAGCGTTATGATGAACTGGCCGAACTGGCGCATGGCGACGTGCTCGATGACGAGGGCGAAGCCGAACTGGCCGCGCTGCAAGCCATTCTGGACGGCGGTTTCACCGACGAGCAAAAGGCCGTCTCGGGCGTCCTGTTCTATGTGGACCAGAGCGGCACACTGAAAACCCTCGAAGGGCTGGTGACGCGCGAGGACCGCGCCGGCGCCATCGAGGCCGGTTTCCTGCGCCCATCGATTCATAGCGATAGTGGCAGCGAAATCCCGAAATCGCCCATCAGCAACGCGCTGCGTGACGACCTCGGCCGGGTTGCCATGGGCGCGCGACAGCACGCCATCCTGCGCGATCCCGACCTGCTGCTGGACCTGTTGGCCTATCAGTTGAGCCACAGCCTGCAATGGCGCAAGCCGTTCGGCCTTGCCGCCGAGGCCGTGCCGAACTGGCCCACTACCGAGGCGGAAGGCTATGATCTCGACGAGCGGCTGGCGGGAAAGGAGCCGCGCGAGATGTATGGCAAGGACCTGGCCAAGTCCTTCCGGGCCTTCCGTCAGAAGGGGCAGGATCACACGCGCGGCGAGTTGATCCGCTGCCTTGCCGCCCTGTTTCGTGGCGGCGACGAGCAGCTTTCCGCCCTGATCGACAAGGCCACAGCCCCGCAAATCCGCGAAGTCTGGACCCCGACCGCCGCCAATTTCTTCAGCCGCGTCGGCGGGCCTTACCTCAACGAACTTTGGCGCGACCTGCTGGACCTGCCGGAAGATCACCCGACCGCAACAACCTTCGCCAAGCTGAAAAAGGCCGAGAAGGCCGCGAAGCTGGAAGCCCTGTTCGGTGACGATGCCACCCGCAGGGCCCACGGCGTCACCGAGGCGCAGGCCGCGCGGATCGACGCTTGGCGGCCCGAAGGTATGGAGTGACCGAGGCGCGGGGCGCGATTGCGCCCCGCCCATCGAGGGAGACAGACATGCGCTTTATCAGGTATCCCCGCCACCCATTCACCGATACCAGCCGCAAGCGCGCTGCGCTGCGCCGCAAGCAGCGCCTCGAACGCGAAGCCCTGCCCCTCTTC
Organism: Paracoccus sp. FO-3; assembly: GCF_006386455.1. Lineage (NCBI taxonomy): Bacteria > Pseudomonadati > Pseudomonadota > Alphaproteobacteria > Rhodobacterales > Paracoccaceae > Paracoccus > Paracoccus sp. FO-3. The sequence continues at coordinate 15,281 of NZ_VCBQ01000107.1, forward strand.
GCAGAACAGATCGCGGCAGCGCAGCCCGGCGAGGATGAGGTCATGCAGGCCCGCGCCGTGCAATGGGCGGAATCGCAGGCCCGAACCCGTTCCTGGCGCGCGGCCCGCTGGCGCGAGGCCCGGCGCAGGCTTGCTGCCCTGACCGCAAATGAACGCGCGGTCCTGCTGGCCGCATGGAACCGCGCGCCCTACCCCGCCGACCCCACATATCTGCTGGATTTCCTGCACGGCTATTCTGTCGGGCGCTTCACGCTGGACACAATCCCCTTCGACCAGGTGCCGCGCAACAAGCACGGGCACCGGCTGCACGAGCATCAGGAAAGGACGTAAGACATGGCCGATTTCACCATCCATCGACACCCGGTCCTCGCCGTTGCCTGCCCGGCCTGTGGCGCGGCCGCCGGCACCTGGTGCCGCCGGCCGAGCGGCCACCGCGCGGCCGATCTGCACCGCGCGCGCGGCATCGAGGCCGACCGGGTTTTCATCGACCAGCATGGCCCGGACGCCTCGATCATCCGCCTGGCGACCGGCTGGCAGGTCGATCCCCGAGGGCGAGCCAGAGATTGAACATGCCCGTGCAACCATGGAGACGCCTCGAATGGACCCTGCCCGACTGGATCGAACATGCGTGGAAGCTCGAACGCACGTTGCGATGCAGTCGGCAGCACTACGACGCCTGCAATCGCCATGTGTTGCGGTTTCCCGGCCAGCTGGTCGCGGTCGAACTGGACAAGGCCATCCTGCTGTCCCTGCGCCAGCTCATCGTTGATGGACACCCCAACCGTTTCGGCAGGCCGGGGCGGGGTTTCCGCGCCGAGGACTGGACGACCCGCGCCTTGATGGACGTGAATAATCAGCTTGCCCGGCTCGATCGCATCGAGCGCCGCAACACCCTCTGAAATATCCTTGTGGTGAGGATGACTGGCCGCCCCCTCGGGGGCGGCTCTTTTCTTTGCCCTGTCCTGGTGTTCGCCGGCGCCGTCGCCCTGGCAAGCCAGAACGC
>NZ_VCBQ01000108.1:0-16233 GCF_006386455.1 Paracoccus sp. FO-3
GCCATCCCCGCGCGCGAGGCCGCCGCCAGCCCGGCCACGGCCGCCGCGGCCAGCCAGGGCTGGGCGACCAGCGCCGCGATCGCCGCCACGCGCAGTCCGGTGACCAGGACCAGCGCCAGCACGCCATAGCTGCCGATGCGGGAATCGCGCATGATCTCCAGCCGGCGCTCACGGGTCGCGCCGCCGCTGCCATCGGCGCAATCGGCCAGCCCGTCCTCGTGCAGCGCGCCGGTGGCAAGGATCATGGCGCCGACCGCCAGAAGCGCCGCGACCATCCCCGGCAGCCCGGCAAGGGCCGCCAGCCCCAGCACGGCGGCACCGATGAACCCCACGGCAAGCCCCACCAGCGGAAAGGCCCAGGCCGCCTGCGCCAGCGTCGGCGGCGAGGCGGGCAGAAGCCGCCCCACGGGCAGCCGGGTCAGCCAGACCAGCGCCAGCGCCGCCTGCGCCAGAAGCCTAGCCAATCCCGGCCTCGGCGAATGTGGCCATGCCGTTGTGGCATTCCAGCGCCGCGCGCAGGATCATCAGCGCCACCGCCGCGCCCGAGCCCTCGCCCAGCCGCATGTCCAGCGTCACCACCGGCTTCTTCTGCATCACCGCGACCAGCCGGCGGTGGCCCGGCTCGGCGCTTTCATGGCCGATCAGGCAATGGTCCAGCGCGTTGCGGTCGTTGACCAGCAACACGCCCGCCGCCGCCGAGCAGATGAACCCGTCCAGGATCACCGGGATGCCCAGCTCGCGCGCGCGGATCACCGCACCGCAGATCGCCGCCTGCTCGCGCCCGCCATAGGAGCCCAGGATCGAGGCCGCCGTCGCCGCGCCCTTGTGCCGCTTGAGCCCGGCCTCGACGGCGGCGATCTTGCGGGCCAGCACCTCGTCGTCGGCGCCGGTGCCGGGGCCGACCCAATCCTCGGCCGTGCCGCCGAAGGTCGCCGCCGCCAGCGCCGCCGCGACGGTGGAATTGCCGATCCCCATCTCGCCCAGCAGGATCACGTCGGCCTGCGCGTCCACGGCGTTCTTGCCGGTCTGGATGGCGGCGACCAGGTCGTCGACCTCCATCGCCATACCTTGGGTGAAATCGCCGGTCGGCCGGTCGAGGTCCAGCGCGATCACCTGCAATTCAGCGCCGGAGAGCCGGCAAAGCTGGTTGATCGCCGCGCCGCCCTGGCGGAAATTCTCGACCATCTGGGCGGTGACTTCGACCGGGAAGGGGTTCACGCCCTGCTGGGTGACGCCGTGGTTGCCGGCAAAGACCAGCGCCTGCGCGCGCTCGATCCGCGGGCGCTCGCGCCCCTGCCAGCCGGCCATGAACACCGCCAGTTCCTCGAGCCGGCCCAGAGAGCCGGGGGGCTTGGTCAGCTGGTCCTGGCGGTCGCGGGCGGCGGCGGCGGCGGATTGATCGAACTCTTTCACGGTGTCCCTCTTTGCGGTTTGAGGCGCAGCGGCAGGCCGCTGACGGCCATCCAGACCTCGTCGGCGATCCCGGCCACGGCCTGGTTCATCCAGCCATGCTCGTCCCGAAAGCGGCGGGCAAGCGCGTTTTCGGGCACGATGCCCAGTCCCAGCTCGTTCGTCACCACGACCACCGGGCTTTTCTGCGCATCCAGCGCCCGGCAAAGCGCGCGGACATGCGGGCCGGGCTGGCCCTCGGCCATGACGTTGGACAGCCACAGCGTCAGGCAATCGACCAGCCGCACCCCCTGCCCGTCCGTGCGCGCCAGCGCGCCGGCCAGGTTGCGCGGCTCTTCGATCGTGCGCCAGCCGTCGCTGCCGCGCCGGTCGCGGTGCAAGCCGATGCGCTGCGCCATCTCGTCGTCCCAGGCCTCGGCCGTGGCGATATAGATGCGCCCGCCCTCATGGTCGGCGGCGATGGATTCGGCCAGGGCGGACTTGCCCGAGCGGGCGCCGCCGGTGACCAGGGTGATGCGCGGGTGCTTGCTCATGAAGCTGTTGTTTCACAAGGCCGGGCGCTGCGAAAGCCGGAAAACGCCGCGGCTGTCTTACAGGTTCCGGTTGCCTGCCGGGCGGCGGCCGGCGCAGCATGCAGCCATGAAGATCGACCCGATTCGCGAAACCACCGACGAGGCCCGCGCCCTTGCCCGGCAATTGCTGGAGGGCGCGCGCCATGCCAGCCTGGGCACGCTCGACCCCGATACGGGGGGGCCGCTGGTCACGCGCATCGCGCTGCAGACCGATGCGGATGGCGCGCCGCTTGCGCTGCTTTCGGGGCTTGCCGCGCATACGCGGGCGCTGGCGGCCGATCCGCGCGCCGGGCTGCTGATCGCGGCCGAGACAGCCAGGGGCGACGCCATGACCCATGCCCGCCTGTCGATCCTTGGCCGTGCCGCCCCGGTCGCACCGGACGCGGCGCGCCGCGCCCGCTGGCTGGCACGCGATCCCAAGGCCAAGGTCTATCTGGACCTGCCGGATTTCCGCTTCTGGCGGATCGAGCCGGTCTCGGCCCTGCTGAACGCGGGCTTCGGCCAGGCGTTCCGGCTGCTGCCGCCGGACATGCTGAAACCCCCGGCGGAATGATCCGCCGAGGGCGAAGGCCGGCATCATAAGGGCAGCGTCAGTCCGGGTTGTCCATGCGCAGCCGCAGGCTGACCGAGCCGCGCACCGCCGCGCCCCAGTTCAGCGCAACCTGTTGCCGCGTGGTTCCCAGCGCGGTCTGCACCCAGGGCATCTCGGACACGCGGGCATTGGCGGCATTGGTGATCTGGCTGGTGGCGATGATGGACTGGACGTTGCGCACCCAGCCGTTGAAGGGCAGCGCATGGTCCACCGTCACCAGCCAGCGGTTCGAGGCGCTGGCCTGGTTATGCGCCACGTCGACCGGGTTGGCGACATAGCTGTTCACGCCGTTGAACATGTTGCCCTGGAACTGGATGTTGCGCATGCGCTGATAGTTCATGTCGGCGAATGTGGTGTCCACCTTCTCGATCCGGGCGATCTTGTTGAACAGCGACTTGAACACATTGCCCATCACCGCAAGCCCGTGGATGAAATGGCCGCTGCCATAGGGCTTGACCACCAGCCAGTTGAAGCCCAGCGTCGTGTTCGAGGCCAGGAAGGTGTTGCCGGTGATGGTCAGCCCGCCAAAGGAATATTCCTCGCCGTCGAAATTCGGATAGGGGTCATGCTCGTTCGTCCATTCGATCGAGCAATTGTCGATATAGTTCCCGGTCACGGTCGCCTGCAGGTTGGTCTGGGTCAGCACCAGCCCGCCGAAGCGCACGCCGTTCTGGGCATTGTCGCCCTGGAACCAGTGATTGCCCTCGATCATGTGGCCGCCGCCGTTCATCACCGCGAAATGCGCGAAGCGGATGAAGCGGCTGTGGCGGATCTTGGCGTCGTTGTTGTTGACGTTCAGCGCGACGGTGGTGCGGTTCTGCGCCAGGTCGCCCATCTCGTTGGACAGGAATTCGCAGCGGTCCACCAGCATCCCCTGGCAGGACGAGCCGATCGAGGTGATGCCGCGATCCCTGGGCCGGGTGAAGTAGCAGTCGCGGAAACAGTTCATGTTGCCGGTCTTGGCCAGCATGACGCCGCTGGCATTGCCCTCCAGCAGGAACTCGATGTCGTCGAAGTTGAAGCGGCTCAGATGCTCCATCCCCGAGAAATCGAAGGCATAGCGATAGCGGCTGAAGGTATAGTTGCGCGTGCCCGCCCCGCCGTAAAGCGGCTGCGACAGCGTCAGCGTCCCGGCGGCGACGTTCCGGGCCAGGACATAGACCTCGCGGCCGACGCCGTTGCCGGTGACGCGGGCGCCGACCTCGATATTGGCGATGTTGGCGACGGCCGAAAGCACCTGGGGCTGCGCCGGGTCGTAGGTCGCGGCCGATGTCGCCGCCCGCGTATCCCAGGCCGGGCCGGGCACGATGCTGACCTGGCCATTAGCGATGACGCGGCGGTTGGCAAAGCTGGTCATGCCCGGCACCGCGTCCGAAATGCTGATCGGCTCGGCCAGATGCACGTTGCGGCCGCAAAGGTCCAGCACCGCATGGTCGGTAAAGCCCAGCAGCGCCTGCAGCGCCCGCTTCATCCCCTCGGTCTCGTCGCCGAAGGCCGCGGCATAGGTCGGAAAGTCGAAGCTGCGCGTCAGCGACAGCCGCGCCGTGCGCGGCATGGCCAGCGTGCCGACGAAACGGACCGGCGAGGACAGGCTCAGGTCCGAGCCGATGCGATAGCTGCCCTCGGGCACCAGCACCTGCCGCCCGGCCGCGGCCTGGTCGGCGGCGAGGAAGGCGCCGCGGTCGTCGGTGGTCCCGTCGCCCATGGCGCCGAAATCGCGCACATCGACCCAGTCCAGCATCCCCGGCACGAAGGCGGCGGTCACGTCCTCGATCACGATGCTCTCGATGCGGATCGAGCCGTTGTTGTCCCCGGTCAGGTCCAGCCCGAAATGGCCAAAGGCGGCGCTGCGCCCCCAGGCCATGTCCACGCCCTCGCGCCGGCCGGTGCCGACGATGGCCGAGACCTCGACCACCTGCCCATAGCCCGGCAGCGTGACCGCAGGGCCGGTCTGCGGCACGCCCGCCACGTTGTTGCCGGCGGCATTGCCGGCAAAGGCGGCGATGCGCACCTGCGGCAGGTTGCCGGCAATGGCCTTGACCCTGGCCGCGATGCGCAGATAGCTGCCGGGATTGATCGGCGTGCGCTGCATGTAGCGGATCTGCGTCACCGCCTCTTGCTTGAGGATTTCCAGGCAACTGCCGAAATCCTCGTCCGCCGGCACGATGGCCGCATTCGCCACCCCCGCCCAGGTCGGCGATCCCGCCCTGCCATCCGTCCGGGACCACTGATCCAGGCCCAGCCGGAAGGCGCGCGGCATCAACGACTGGTTGCCGATAATCGCAATGGTCATGCCAATTCTCCCCTAATCCAGAACGTGCGAGGCGGTTGCCCGCGCGGTCCGGTAGGAATCTGGCAATCTCGCGTTAACGGGTCGTTAACCATGCGCGCGCGGCAACAAGGCCGCGCGCAACAAAGAATTCCCGTGCCGGTTCAGGCGGTTGGTTCGGAAACCAGCTCGCCGGCCAGCGCCCGCTCGATCAGGGCGCGGGTTTCGGCCACGCCGTAAAGCGCGATGAAGCCGCCGAAGCGCGGCCCCTGGTCGGCACCCAGCAACACCTGGTAGAGCGCCTGGAACCAGTCCTTCATCGGCTCGAACCCGTGTTCGCGGCCGATGGCAAAGACCATGGTCTGCAGGGCCTCGGCATCGGCGGGCTGGCTCCATGCCGCCAGCCGCCCGGCCAGATCCTCCAGCGCCCGGCGCTCGATTTCCGTGGGGGCGCGGAAGCTGCGGGTCGGCGCCACGAAATCGTTGAAATAGCGCACCGCGAAGGCGGCGGCTTGGTCCAGCGTCGGATGGGTCTCGGGGCTGGCCTCGGGCGCATAGCGGCGGATGAAGCCCCAGAGCCCCTCCTTGTCCTTGGCGCCGGCCACCGAGGCGAGATTCAGCAGCATCTGGAACGGCACCACCATGTCCGAGGCCGGAACCGCGCCGCCATGGATGTGCCAGACCGGGTTGGCCAGCTGCTGCTCGACCGTCTGGTCGGGATAGGCGCGCAGCTGCTGGTGGTATTCGTCCACCGCCTTGGGGATGACGTCGAAATACATCCGCTTCGCCGTCTTGGGCTTCTGGAACATGAAATAGGACAGGCTCTCGGTCGCGGCATAGGTCAGCCATTCGTCGATCGACAGCCCGTTGCCCTTGGACTTGCTGATCTTCTGCCCGTGCTGGTCCAAAAACAGCTCATAGGTGAAATGCTCGGGCGGGCGGCCGCCCAGGATCTTGCAGATGCCGTCATAGATCGGGGTGTTGGTGGAGTGATCCTTGCCATACATCTCGAAATCCACGTCCAGCGCCGCCCAGCGGGCGCCGAAATCCGGCTTCCATTGCAGCTTCACATGGCCGCCGGTGACGGGCAGCGTCAGCTCCTCGCCGTCCTCGTCGTCGAAGGTGACGGTGCCGGCCTTGGCGTCGACATGCTTGATCGGCACGTAAAGCACCTTGCCCGACTTGGGGCTGATCGGCAGGAAGCAGGAATAGGTCTGCTGGCGCTCTTCGCGCAAGGACGCCAGCATGACCTCCATGATGGCGTCATAGCGTTCCGCGGCCAGCAGCAGCGTCGCGTCGAACTGGCCCGACTTGTAGAACTCGGTCGCGCTGATGAATTCGTATTCGAAGCCGAAGGTGTCCAGGAACCGGCGCAGCATGGCGTTGTTGTGCCCGCCGAAGCTGTCGTATTCGCCGAAGGGATCGGGCACCGTGGTCAGGGGCTCTTGCAGGTGCCGGCGCAGCATCTCTTGCTGGGGCACGTTGTCGGGCACCTTGCGCATGCCGTCCATGTCGTCCGAAAAGCAGAACAGCCGCGTCGGGATGTCCGAGATGATCTCGAAGGCGCGGCGGATCATGGTCGTGCGCGCCACCTCGCCGAAGGTGCCGATATGCGGCAGGCCCGAGGGGCCGTAGCCGGTCTCGAACAGGACATAGCCCTTTTCGGGATTCTTCTTCTCGTAGCGTTTCAGCACGCGGCGGGCCTCCTCGAAGGGCCAGGCCTTGGATTTCATCGCGGCGTCACGCAGGGCGGTCATTTTCGGGTCTCCATTGGGTCGAGACTTCCCCGTATTGAAACGGCGCCGGATGGTCAATAATTACCCCCGGAAACGCAAGGAGAAATGCCATGCCCGACAGCCTGCCCTCGTTCTCGCCCTGCGACGCGCTGGTCGCGGTCATGGTGGCGGTCTCGGCCTCGGACCAGAACCCGCGCACCGCCGAGCTGGTCGCCATCGAGCGGGCGGTGAACCATACGCCGGTCTTTGCCGCCTATGACATCGACCGCGTCCGTGCCGTGTCGCAGACGGTGGTGACGCTCTTCGAGGAAGAGGACGGGCTGGACGCGCTTTTCGGCCTGGTGCGCGAGGCGCTGCCGGAAAAGATGTTCGACACCGCCTATGTCCTGGCCTGCGACGTCGCCGCCTCGGACGGCCGCCTGGGCGAGATCGAGGCCGAGATGCTGGCCGAGATCCGCGACCAGCTGGAGATCGACCGCCTGCACGCCGCCGCCATCGAGCTCGCCGCCCGCGCCCGCCATCGCGTGCTTTGAAGCGCCCCGGCGGTTTCGCGGCCGCATGGGTATTTGGAGAACGAAGAAGTCAGAGGCTGGCGACCCAGCCCTCGACCAGCGCCTGCTGGAGGCGTTTGGAGCGCTTGGTCCAGCCGATGACGCCCTCGGGCAGTTCCTGGCCCTGGCTGGCGGCGCGGCGCGGCTCGTCGCCGGTCAGGATGGCGAAGGCCAGCTCGCGCCCGCCGGGGCCCTGGGCGTAGCCGGCAAGGTTCGAGACGAAGTTCAGCGTCCCGGTCTTGGCCTCGATGGCGATGTCGCTGTCCTTGCGCTTGCCGCGCGCGTCCTTCAGCGGGATCGGCTTCAGCAGCCTGCGCAGGCCGCGCGCCCGTCCCGGCCCGGCCATCAGCCCCGCCAGCATCCGCGCATCGGCACGGTTCGCGGGCGAGAGGCCGGAATGGTCGTGGAAGGCGAAATCGCCGCCGACCCCCTGCCCGCGCAGCCAGTCCGCCATCGCCGCGGCCGAGGCCGCCACGTCGCCCGCACGACTGGCGGCCAGCCCGATCGCCTCGGCGGTCAGGTTGGTCGAATATTCCAGCATGCCCTGGACGATCTCGCGCAGGGGCGGGCTGTCGTGGCGGGCGATCCCGGCCCCTTCGGGCAGGATCTCGATCACCTCGGGATCGGGCAGCGCCAGGCCGCGGGCGCGGCACAGCGTCTGGAACACGTCGCCCGCGTAAAGCTCGGGGCGGCGGACGGGCAGCCAGCGGCTGCCGGACTTGCCCAGGCCGCGCCGGGCGATGGTCCAGCTTTCCAGCTTGCCCGCCTCGTAGGTGAAGAGCGGCAGCCCCCGGTCGACCGCCGCGATCGCGGCCGTATAGGCCCTGGGCGACAGCTTGCGGCCCCGCGCCTGCAAGGACAGCCGATAGCCTGCCTCGCCCTGCCGCCAGTCCAGATGCACCCGGTTGAAGTTCAGGATCATCCCCGAGATCGAGGGGTTGTAGGGCAGATGCTCGTCCTGCGCCGGGTCCAGCCGGCCGATGCGCGGCAGCGCCCCGCCCCAGACGGCAAAGGCGGTGGGCGCCGGGCGACCGGCGGCCTTTTCGTCGGCGACCGCGGCCGCGGCCAGTTCGTCCAGCGCATCGGTGTCCAGCAGCGGATCGCCGCCGCCCGCCAGGATCAGCGTGTTGCCGGCGCGGATGACCCTGGTCGTGAAGCAATGCCCCTCGCCCAGCCGGTCCAGCGCGTAAAGCGCCGTCACCGCCTTGAGCGTGCTGGCCGGGGCCATGGGCCGGTCGGCCTGCCGCTGGGCGAGCATCCGGCCCGAGGCCGGGTCGATCACCGCAAAGGCCACCGTCCCGCCAAGCCCGGCCGCGGCGATCAGCGCCTCGGCGTCGAAGCCCGCGGGGCGCGCGGCCGGCCTTTGCTGGGCCGGCGCCATGCGGGGAGCCAGCGCCAGCAGCCCCAGCCCCGCCACGAAGCCACGCCGCGTCCATCCGTTCATGCGCGTCCTTTCGGCCCCAGCGCACGGATGGCGCTGGAACTCAGCTTGTTCAGCGGCAGGTTTATCATCACCCAGGCCGGCGGCCCAGACCGGGCGAGTTCACGCGCCCGCGACTCGGGCAGGCGCGCGCGCCACAGCAGCCGCGCCGCGCGCGAGAACCGCGCCGGCATCCGCCAGCCCGGCCGGGCGATCACGCCGATCGGCACCCGCGCCGCGATGTCGCGCCAACGGTCCCAGCGGTCGAACTGGACCAGGTTGTCCGCCCCCATCAGCCAGACGAAGCGCACGCCGGGGTAAAGCCGCTGCAGCGCGGCGATGGTGTCGCGGGTCATGCGGGTGCCGAGCCGGGCCTCGATGCCGGTGATCTCGACCCTGGGGTCGCGCATGAGGTGCCGCGCGCGGTCGATGCGCTGCGACAGCGGCGCCGGCCCGTGCGGCTTCAGCGGATTGCCGGGGCTGACCAGCCACCAGATCCGGTCGAGGCCGAAGCGGCGCAGCGCCTCCTGGGTGATATGGACATGGCCTTCATGCGCGGGATCGAAGGAACCACCCAGAAGGCCCACGGCCATGCCCGGCCGCGCGATGGGAAAGCCGGCGCGCATCGGCTAGAACAGGCCCTGCACATGGCCGTCGCCGTCCAGCCCCACGCGCAGCGCCGCGGGGTCGCGCGGCAGGCCGGGCATGGTCATGATGTCGCCGCAGATCGCCACCACGAAGCCCGCGCCGGCCGACAGCCGCACCTCGCGCACCGGGATGGTAAAGCCCTCGGGCGCGCCAAGCGCCGAAGGGTTGGCGGAAAAGGAATATTGCGTCTTGGCCATGCAGACCGGCAGATGGCCGTGCCCGGCCCGCTCCCATTCCTCGAGCCGCTCGAGGATATGCGGCAGGAACTCGACCTGGCCGGCGCGATAGACCTGGCGGCAGATGGTCTCGATCTTCTCGGCCAGGGGCATCTCGTCGGGATAGAGCGGCGTGAAATCCGCCCCGCCCTCGGCCAGCGCGACCACGGCGCGGGCCAGATCCTCGGCCCCCCTGCCGCCCTCGGCCCAGTGCCGGCACAGCACGGCCTGAACGCCATGCCCGCGGCAATGATCGGCAAGCGCCGCGATCTCGGCCTCGGTATCGCCGGCGAAATGGTTGATCGCCACCACCACCGGCAGGCCGAAGCGGCGCAGGTTCTCGATATGCCGGCCCAGGTTCGCGCAGCCGGCCCGCAGCGCCGCGACATTCTCGGCCCCCAGGTCGGCGCGGGCCACGCCGCCGTTCATCTTGAGCGCCCGCACCGTCGCCACCAGCACCGCCGCGTCGGGTTGCAGCCCGGCCAGCCGGCACTTGATGTTCAGGAACTTCTCGGCCCCCAGGTCGGCGCCGAAGCCCGCCTCGGTCACGACATAGTCCGACAGCGCCAGCGCCGTGCGCGTCGCCATGACCGAGTTGCAGCCATGCGCGATATTGGCGAAGGGCCCGCCATGGACCAGCGCCGGGTTGTTCTCCAGCGTCTGCACCAGGTTCGGCTGCAAGGCGTCGCGCAGCAGCACCGTCATCGCGCCCTCGGCACCCAGGTCATGCGCAGTCACCGGCCGGCGGTCGAAGGTCTGGCCGATGACGATGCGGCCCAGCCGCGCCTGCAAATCGGCCAGGTCCGAGGCCAGGCACAGGATCGCCATCACCTCGGAGGCGACGGTGATGTCGAAGCCGCATTCGCGCGGCACGCCGTTGGCCGGCCCGCCAAGCGCCACCACCACCTGCCGCAGCACCCGGTCGTTCATGTCCATGACCCGGCGCCATGTCACCCGGCGCGGGTCGATGCGCAGCGCGTTGCCCCAGTGGATATGGTTGTCGATCATCGCCGCCAGCAGGTTGTGCGCGCTGGTCACGGCATGGAAATCGCCGGTGAAATGCAGGTTCATGTCTTCCATCGGCACGATCTGCGCATGGCCGCCGCCCGCCGCCCCGCCCTTCATGCCGAAATTCGGCCCCAGCGAAGCTTCGCGGATGCAGACCGTCGCGCGCTTGCCGATGCGGTTCAGCGCGTCGCCCAGGCCCACGGTGGTCGTGGTCTTGCCTTCGCCCGCCGGGGTCGGGTTGATCGCAGTGACCAGGATCAGCCGGCCCTGCGGCCGCCCGGCCAGCCCGGCGATGGCCTCATGCGCGATCTTGGCCTTGTCGCGGCCATAGGGCAGGAAATCGGCCTCGGCCAGGCCCAGGCGGCCGGCGATCTGCGCGATGGGCAGCTTTTGCGCCTCGCGGGCGATCTGGATGTCCGATTTCATGATCCCTCCTCGGTCTGCGGCCGACAGTTGAGCGGCTGGGGCCCGCCAAGGCAAGCCCCCGCACGCCCTAGCCCAGCCCGAGGCGTGTCCGCAACGGCGGCAGCCAGATTTCCCGCCGCATCCAGGCCGCCGAGATGGCCCAGAAGGCCACCACCAGCCAGATGTCGATGGCCAGCCGGGTCCAGATATTCGCCGCGCCGGGCGGCACGGTCATGTCCAGCGCATCGCCCCAGATCGACAGCATCACGCAGACGATGAAGGAAAACAGCCCGCCGCGGCCGATCTCGGCCAGCGCCTCGCCCGGCACGGTGGCGGCCATCCAGGCAAAGGGCCGCGCCAGGGGCACCGCCACCATCCAGCTTGCTGCAAGAATGGCGGTGAAGCGCATGAAATCCAACGACCATTTGTCGATGCCGCCGGTGATCTGGCGCAGGAACTGGCTGACGGGCTTGGCGGGCGCGCCGATCTTCCAGGCGATCACGATGGTCAGCCCGAAGAGCAGCACCCCCACCGAGATCCAGGTCAGCGGCGCCGAATAGCGCCGCAGGACCGGCATGATCCGCTCGCGGAAGGCACCCATGGCGACGCCGGCAAAGAACAGGAGCTGCCAGCCGAAGGGGTTGAACAGCAGCCCCGGCCCCGGCCGCTGGTTGGGGATCAGCGCGTTCAGCGGCTGGGCAAAGACCCAGACCAGCACCGAAACCGCCATGGCGAGCCAGGGCCAGCGCAACAGGAAGGGCACCGTCACCGGCACGGTGGCGATCAGCAGCACGTAAAGCGCCAGCACGTCGAGCAGGTTCGGCTGCATCCACATCAGCGCCACGGTGGCGACATAGCCGATGGGATGTTCGATGATCCAGCGCGCATATTGAAACCAGACCGCGGTATGGTTCATGTGCAGCTGGAACAGCAGCGCCGAGAACAGCGCCAGCAGGATGGCGCCGGCGATCAGCGCCAGCCAGACCTGCGCCGCGCGGCGCAGGAAGCGGATCTGCGCGGCGCGGCGGCCCTCGCGCGCCTCGACCTTGACCCAGACCATGCCGACCAGGAAGCCCGACAGCAGCACGAACAGCTCGGCCGCGTCGAAGACGGCGAAATTGGTCAGCGTCAGGTTGCGCAGCACCCCGATCGGCATGTGGTCCAGCATGATGCAGACCAGCGCATAACCGCGCAGCATGTCCAAAGCGGCGATGCGTTTCATTGCGGCAACTTCGCGAAGGCTTCGATCAGCGCGCGGTTCTCGATCAGCGCCAGTTGCTCGGCCGGGCCCAGGAAGCGCAGCGCCTGCGCCTGCGAGGCGGCATGGCCGATCTTGGCCTCGGCCGAGATGGCGTCGAGCCGCTCTTCGACCGGGCCGCGCGGCGCGGCGGGCAGCAGCGCCAGGATGCGCGCGCGCAACGCCGCATCGCGCCCCAGCGCCTCCAGCCCCCCGCGCGGCAGGCCGCCGGCAATGCGGAAGTCCAGGACGTTGGCGGCGGTCAGCACCTCGGGGGGCTGGCGCTCTTCGGGGGTGACCAGCAGGCCCTGGCGGCGCGCCCAGCGGCCAAAGACCGGGCTGGCCGACCAGCGCGAGGTCAGGGGCGACAGGATCAGCCCGGCCAGGATCGGCGACAGCCAGACCAGTTGCCAGGGCGACAGGAAGGCCAGCACCACCAGCGTCGCGACCCCCAGGACGACATGCAGCGCATGGCGGCGCAGCACGACGTGCCAGGGCGGCATCTGGCCGGCGCGGACCTGCGCCTCCCAGCCGGAATCGCGGCCGCGCAGGATCTCGATGATCTGCCGGGTCTGGATCAGCATCTGCACCGGCGCGATCAGCGCGGAAAGCACGATCTCGAACATGGCCGAGGCCAGAAGCCGCACGTTGCCGCCCGAATCCTTGGCCAGCGGCCGCAGCCAGGCGCGGAAGATGGCGATGAACTTGGGCACCAGCAGGAAGGACATGGCGGCGATGAACAGCCACAGCATCCGCACCGGGTCGAAGGTCGGCCAGGTCGGGAACAGCTGGTAGGTCTGCGGGAAATAGTCCGGCCGCGACAGCAGCACATTGGCCGACAGCGCCAGCCCGACCAGGATCAGCATCAGCCAGATCGGCGACATCAGGAAGCCCAGGATGCCGATGACGAAATGCGCCCGGCTGATCCAGGCGAAGCTGCGCGAAAAGATCAGCCGCGCATGCTGCAGGTTGCCCTGCGCCCAGCGGCGCTCGCGCACGGCCATGTCCAGCAGCGTGGGCGGGCAGCCCTCGAAGCTCTGGCGCAGGTCGTGGTCCAGCCGCACCTTCCAGCCGGCGCGGCGCAACAGCGCGGCCTCGACGAAATCGTGGCTCAGGATGGTGCCGCCAAAGGGCGGCCTGCCCGGCAGTTCCGGCAACCCGCAGCATTGCGCGAAGGCGCCGACGCGGATGATGGCGTTGTGGCCCCAGAAATTGCCGCTGTCTCCCGACCAGGCGGCGACGCCGCGGGCGACGGCCGGGCCATAGATGCGGCCGGCGAATTGCGTCAGCCGGGCGAAGATGGTCTGGCCGCCGACCAGCATCGGCATGGTCTGGATCAGCCCGACGGCCGGATCGGCGTTCATCCGCGCCGACAGCGCCTTGATCGTCGCCGCACCGACCACGCTGTCGGCGTCCAGCACCACCATCTGGTCATAGCGCCCGCCCCAGCGGCGCACGAAATCGCCGACATTGCCCGCCTTGCGCCCCTTGTTGAAGCTGCGGCGCCGATACCAGACCGGCACCGGCGAGATGTCGCGCAGCCGGCTGATCGCCGCCATCTCCTCGAATACGGCCTGCGGCTCGTAGCTGTCCGACAGCACGAAGATCTCGGCCCGCTCGCCCAGGCCCTCGCGGTAGAGGTCGCGCGCCAGCGCCGCCAGAAGGCCGGCCGTCGCCGCCGCGTTCTCGTGATAGACCGGCATGACCACGGCAAGGCGCGCCTGGTTCGGCCCCTCCGGGTTGCGCAGCCGCCGCGCGAAGATCCCCGAGACCATCGAGGTAAAGGAAAACCCGACCCAGGTGAAGGTCAGCGCGAACAGCACCAGCAGCACCGATTGCAGCCAGGTCATGTTCGTGCCGAAGGTCAGCATCATCTGCCGCCAGCCCAGCCAGGCGATCGCCGCCGCGCCGCCAAAGGCAGTCAGCCGCGCCGCGATCGTGCCCAGGCCCGGCCAGCGGCTGTCCGGCCCCAGGGGCGGGCGGGCACGGAAATCCTGCTCGGGCATGTCCAGCGGCGCCTCGGGCGGCGTCGCCGGGCCTTCGGATTGCGGCAGGTCCAGCGCCTCCCAGCCCTCTTCCGCGGACAGAGGCAGGGGACGGTTCTGGCTGGCCGGATGCCCGCCCGGCTGGCTGTGGGTCGCGCCCATGTCGGTCACTCGCGCGTCCAGCGGGCGATCCAGGTCTCGCTGAGCGGACCGTTCGGACCGTTCAGCACCGCCGAGAGATCGGCCAGCTTGGCGCCTTCGGGCAGGTATTCGAAGGCCAGCCGCATCCGGCCCTGCTCGGGCAGGCGCAGCAGGTAGCTGTGCCCGATCCGCCCGGCCGAGGCGCGCAGCTGCGGCACCGGATCGTCCGAGCCGAACAGCCCCAGGTCGAAATCGACGATATAGGTGCGGCCGTTGGGATTGTTGATCGCCTGGCCCGACATGGTCTCGAGCACGCGGGAAATTGGTGCGCTGTCAGGGACTTCGGCAGCAAATGTCAGAATGTAGTTGAAGTCGTAGCGATTGCCCTTGGCCAATGTGTCGGCCGGCTGCCAGAACGAGACGATATTGTCGTTGAACTCGTTCTCGACCGGGATCTCGATCAGCGTGACCGTGCCCTTGCCCCATTCGTCCTGCGGCGCGATCCAGGCCGAGGGGCGCTTTTCATAGCGCGCCTCGGCATCCTTGTAGGATTCGAAATCGCGCGCGCGCTGCGCCAGGCCGAATCCCAGCGGATCATTGTCCATGAAGGCCGAGACCTGCAAGGTGCTGTGCCCCGACAGCACCCGCCACAGCCGCTGTTCGCTGCCAGTCAGCATCTGCAACCCGTCGCTGTCATGCACCGCGGGGCGATAGTCGTCCACGCGCGAGCGGTCGGTCGGCCCGAACCAATACATCGAGGTCAGGGGCGCGATGCCTGCGTTGCGCATGTCCTGGCGCGGAAACAGCGAGACGCGGGTGTCGAAGACCGTCTCGGCGCCCGGCGTGATGCGGAACTCGAACGCGCCCGAGACCGAGCGGCTGTCGAGCAGCGCATGGACCAGCACGGAACGGTCCTGCGATCCGGGCTTGTGGATCCAGAAGCCGCGAAACAGCGGGAACTCCTCGCCCTCGGCGCTGCCGGTGCCGATGGCCAGGCCGCGCGCCGAGAGGCCGTAAAGCGTGCCGCGCGCCACGGCGCGGAAATAGCTGGCGCCCTGGAAGACCGCGATCTCGTCCATCACGTCGGGACGGTTCAGCGGCGCGCGCAGGCGGAACCCCGACCAGCCCATGTTGCCCAGCGTCTCGTAATCGACGCCGTCGGGGAATTGCACCGGGTCGAAGTCGAACATGTGCGGATCGAACCGGACCGGAATCACCACCCCCTCGTCGACCAGGGCGATGTCCACCGGCTCGTGGAAGATCGCGCCCGGCGGCAGCAGGTCCAGCGCGAAATCGCGGCTGCCGGCCCAGGGGTCGCGGTCGCGGCGGAACCGGATGCCGCGATACTGGTCATAGGTCAGGTTGCCGAAGCTGCCGACCAGCTCGGCATCGCGGTATTCATAGGGATTGGCGGCCAGATCCCTGGCCATCGCGGCGACATCCTCGAAGCCGAAGGGCCTGGGCGCGGCCTCCTCGGCCGGTTCGGCGGCGGCTTCCGGCTGGGCCTCGGGGCTTTCCTGCGCCAGGGCCGCCCCCAGCGAGGCTGACAGCGCGCTGACGGCCGACACGGCCGCACCGGCAGAAAGGACAAATTCACGACGACGCATCGACCGACCCCATGTTTCGGGCAGGAAAGCCCGGAAATTCCGGGGGGATTTCGCATTGCCGCGCGCATCAGGCAAGCCTTTTCGCGCCGAAAGGCAGGGTCTTGCCGAGAGGTTGATCGGAATTGCCGCGCCAAAGGGCCGCGCCGGCCCGAAAGCCCGCGCGGCCCGATGTGCCTGCCGCCTGCCTCAGCGGTTGATTTCCCGCGTGACCTGCCCCTTGGGGCTCAGCTCGACCGCGACCGGCTCGCCCTCGGGGTTCACCGCCTGCGCCAGGACGCGCGTCCCGTCCTGCATGATCTCGCCGATGCGGCTGTAGCCGGCCGAGGTCAGCGCCATGCGCACCTCGCCCCGGTCAAGCTGGTCCGGCGACAGCGCGCCCTGGCGCTGCGGCGCGGGCGCCTCGCCGGCAGGGGCCGGCGCCTCTCCGGCGGGGGCCG
>NZ_VCBQ01000109.1:0-15970 GCF_006386455.1 Paracoccus sp. FO-3
GCTGCCGCCGGCCGCACCCGCGGCAGTCGCCATCCCCGCCGCCGCGACCATGGCCGAGGCCGCCGCAGCGACCGCCGCCGCCGTGGTCACGCCCGAGCCGCTGGTCATCACCCCCGACATCCCGGCCTCGAACGAGCCGCTGGTCCCCGAGGCGGCCCCCGCCCTGCCCGTCCAGGAAGAGCCGGAATATCCCTCGGACGCGGTGCTGCCGGAAAACCTGCCCGGACAGGCGCCGGGCAGCGTGACGCTGTATCCCCAGGCCGGGCAGCCCTGAGGATGCGCTGGCTGGCGCCGATTCTGGTGGCGATGGCCGCGCTGCTGACCGCCCCCGCATCGGCGCAGGATGCCCCCGCGCCGCGTCCCGACCACCCCGCCGCCGACCGCCCCGCGCCCCGCCCCGAGGCGGAGGCAGAGCCCCAGGCGGAGGCAGAGGCAGAGGCAGCGCCCGAGCCGCCCGCCGAGGCCGCCCCGGATCCCGAAACCCCGGAGAAAGCCGAGGCCGAGCCCCCGCCCGCAGCCCCCGTCCCGACCGGCCCGCCGGTTCATGCGACCCTGCGCGAAAGCGACTTCGACTATTCCGCCTGCCTGCTGGAGCTGACGCTGCTGGGCGCCGATTACAGCGAGACGCCGCCGATCCTCGACCCCGATCAGCGCGATTGCGGCATCGACCGGCCGGTCTTGCTGCGCCAGCCCCTGCCGGGGATCGAGATTCCGGGCGGCGCGCCCATGCGCTGCGACCTGGCGCGGCACCTGGCGCATTGGCTGCGCGATTTCGTCCGCCCCGCCGCGGCGCTGCTGCCGGGCCAGCCGCGGCTGGTGGCGCTGGAGCCGGGCTCGACCTATCAATGCCGGGCGACCGTCGGGACCGCGGGCGAGAACCTGTCCGAACATGCCTTCGGCAACGCCTTCGACATCGCCGCCTTTCGTTTCGAGGACGGCTCCCGCATCGAGATCGGCCCGCGCCAGGACAACGGCGACTTGCAGGAGGCCTTCCAGCGCGCGGCGCGCGGCACCGCCTGCCTGCATTTCACCACCGTCCTCGGCCCCGGCGCCAATGCGGCGCATGACGACCACCTGCATCTGGACATCAAGGCCCGGCGCGGCGGCTTCCGGCTGTGCCAATAGGGCCTAGCGCCGGGCCCGGCCCAGCTCCAGATATTCGGGATCGAACCGCGCCAGCCGCGCCAGCCTTTGCCAATCGAGAATCTCGACCTCGGCGCCGTTCCAGCGGATCAGCCCGTCCGCGCGCAGGTCGCGCACGGCGCGGTTCACATGGATCGGCGTATAGCCGAGGATGTCGGCCAGTTCCTTTTGCAGCAGCGGCAGCACGAAGCGGTGGTCCTGCGCCGCGCCCACGCTGGCCAGCCGCGTGTAAAGCTCGCACAAAAGATGGGCCAGATGCGCGCTGGAGCGCAGCGAGGCCGCCGCGACCAGCCATTGCCGGTGGATCGCCGCGTCGATCGCGGTGGACATCCACAAGAGCCGGGTCAGATGCGGAAAGTTCTGGGTGATCTGCCGCAGCTCGGCGTGATCGACGAATTCGACCTCGGATTCCCCGACCGAGATCACGTCATGTTCCAGCCCGGCCAGCACGAAGGCGTGCAGGTCCACGAAATCCCCCGGAACGTGCAGGGCGGTGATCACCCGCTCGCCCGGACGGCCGACCAGCTCGTGCTGGCGGGCCGACATGCCGCGCAGCATCATGCAGCTGCGCGTGGCCATCCGCCCGCGCGGCACGATCACCTCGCCGGGGCGAAAACAGGCATGCTGGGTCGGAATCGCGCGCAGGCAGGCAATATCGCATTCGGAAAGCAGGTCTCGTCTTTGCAAATATCGGACGAAATATTCGGTGATGGCCATGACGCTCCTCGGCTCGACCGCAGGAGATTGTCAACGCGCCGCGGGCTGCGCAATGACCTCGGGACTCCGGTTAACATTCATCAATCATGCCATAAACCCGCCGGATTCATAGACTTCTTTCGCGTTCAGCCCGGTTTCGGCGCCGCAACGCCCAAAGCCTCGGCCAAAAGCGCGAAGCTTTGCGTCGCATCGGCACCTTGCCGGGTGAAGAAGGCGTCCAGGGCCGGGTAAAGCCGCACCGCCTCGTCCAGCCTGGGGTCCGAGCCCGGCGCATAAAGCCCGGCGCGGATCATCAGCTCGGATTCGGCATAGGTGCCCAGCGTCGCCCGCGCCCGCGCGATCAGCGCGTTCTCGGCCACACTTGCCGCCTGCGGCAGCGACCGCGAGACCGAGCGCAGCACGTCCACCGCCGGAAACCGCCCGCGCTCGGCGATGGCGCGGTCCAGCACGACATGGCCGTCCAGCACCCCGCGCAGGATGTCGGCCACCGGCTCTTCCATGTCGGAACCGGCGACCAGCACGCTGAAGATCGCGGTGATGTCGCCCGCCCCCTCGGGGCCCGGCCCGGAACGCTCGGCCAGCGACATGATCAGATGCGAGGTCGAGGGCGGAAAGCCGCGATAGCTGGGGCTTTCCCCCGCCGCCAGCGCGATTTCCCGATGCGCCTCGGCAAAGCGGGTGATCGAATCGGCCAGGAACAGCACATGCCGGCCCTGGTCGCGGAAATGCTCGGCCACCGTCATCGCCGCCCAGGCGCAGCGCCGCCGCATCAGCGGCGACTGGTCCGAGGTCGCCGCGACCACGACCGCGCGCGCCATCCCTTCCTTGCCCAGCGTCTCCTCGACGAATTCGCGCAGCTCGCGCCCGCGCTCGCCGACCAGCGCGATCACCACCACATCGGCCGAAACCCCCTTGGACAAGGCCGAAAGCAGCGTGGACTTGCCCACGCCCGAGCCCGCAAACAGCCCCATCCGCTGGCCGCGCACCAGGGGCAGCAGCGTGTCGAAGACCGCAAGCCCGGTATCCAGCCGCCCGCCCAGCCGGTTGCGCAGCGCGGCCGGCGGCGGGGCGGGACGAAAGCCGCGCTCCTCGCCGCCCGCGACCAGGGGGCGGCCGTCGAGCGGCCTGCCGAAAGGGTCGATGATTCGCCCGATCCAGGCATTCGCCGGCGCCAGCATGGGCGCAAAGACCAGTTCGACCCGCGTGCCAATCGACAGCCCGTCCATCGGCCCCTCGGGCAGGATCGCCGCCTGGTCGGAATGCAGCGCAATGACCTCGCCGCGCAGGTTTTCGCCGGAACGCATTGAAAAGACAACGCGATCACCTAGGGACGCGTGGCTGTTCAACCCGGCCGCCAGAATCACCCCTGCCTGGATCGCGCTGACCTGGCCGAAATGCCGGGTCAGGCGGACCCGCCGTATCCGCGTCGCGATAGATTGCATTTTATCCATTTCGTCCTCGCTTTTTCCGGCCGGCGCCCCTGCCTCGAAAGGGTTTCTAAACCAGTCGAGGTTAAGACCGGGTTTATCGGAACCTGAGGAGAAGCCTCGATGTTTGACCGTATCGACACCCTGCGGATGGCCAGTTCGCTGACGGCCCATGCCGCCGAACGGCAGAAGCTGATCGCCCGGAACGTCGCCAATGCCGACACGCCCGGCTTCCGGTCACGCGATCTTGCCGGCTTTGCCGAGACCTATCGCAGCCAGGGGGCCATGGGGATGCGCGCCTCGCGGCCGGGCCATCTGTCGGGGGCCGGCTGGGGCGCAGGCTCCGCGCGCGTCGCCGATGCCGGCGGCGAGCCCGCGCCCAACGGCAACTCCGTCTCGCTCGAGGACGAGATGTTTCGCAGCGCGGCCGCCAAGCGCCAGTTCGACCTGTCGCTGGCGGTGACCAAATCCTCGCTTTCGCTGGTCCGCACCAGCCTTGGCCGCCGCAGCTGAGGGGGGCGATCATGACCCAGCCGCTTTCCGCCACCGAACTGGCCGTGTCGGGGATGAAATCCCAGGCCGTGCGCCTGCGCCATATTTCGGAAAACATCGCCAATGCCGACACGCCCGGCTATCGCCGCAAGCTGGTGGCGTTCCAGGAACAGGTCGATTTCGGCCGTCCGACCGGCGCGGTCAGCGCGGGGCCGACCCGGCTGGACCGGCGCGAATTGCCGCGCGTCTACGACCCCGCGCATCCGATGGCCGACGACGAAGGCTATTACGCGGGCTCCAACGTGGACCTGATCGTCGAAATTGCCGACGCCAAAGAGGCCAGCCGCAGCTACGAGGCCAATCTGCGCGTCTTTGAACAATCCCGCCAGATGGGCAGTTCGCTGCTGGATCTGATCCGCCGCTAAGGGGCAATGCCATGATTTCACCGACAATCGCCGCAACCGCCTATGACCGCGCCCGCCATGCCGTCGCCCCGGCCGAGGGGCTGCCGCAGGGCGTGACCAGCGCCGCGGCGGATTTCGCCCGCGTGATGGAGCAGGTCGACCTGGCCGCCACCGGCGCCATGACCGGCAAGACCGAGACGCATGACCTGGTCCACAGCATCGCCCAGGCCGAGATCGCGCTCGAGACCGTGGTGGCCATCCGCGACAAGGTGGTCGAGGCCTACCAGGAAATCCTGCGCATGCCGGTCTGAGGGGCAATCATGGACGAGAACCTGATCTTCGACCTGACCCGGCAGGCGCTGTGGATCGCGGTGCGCATGTCGGCGCCGCTTCTGATCGTGGCCCTGGTCGCCGGCGTCGTGATCGGCCTGTTCCAGGCGCTGACCTCGGTGCAGGAGATGACGCTGACCTTCGTGCCCAAGATCGGCCTGATGCTGGTGGTGTTCTGGGTCAGCATGAGCTTTATGACCGCGACGCTGACCAGTTTCTTCACCGACCAGATCCTGCCGCAGATCGCGGGGTCATAGGCCATGGACAACGCGATCTATGCCGCCCTGACCCGGCAATCCGGCCTGATGCGCGAAATGCGCACCGTCGCCAACAACATCGCCAACGCCAATACCGCCGGCTTCCGGCGCGAGGGCGTGGTGTTCTCGGAATACATGGTGCCGCTGGACGGGCGCGGCGAAACCCTTGCCATGGCCAATGGCCGCGGCCGCATGGTCGATCTTGCCCCCGGCGGCATGACCCAGACCAACGGCCAGTTCGACCTGGCCATCGACGGCGAGGGCTTCCTGATGGTCCAGACCCCGCAGGGCAACCGCCTGACCCGCGCCGGCGCCTTCATGACCAATGCCGAAGGCGAGCTGGTCAACCCCGACGGCTACCCGCTGCTCGACGACGGCGAGGCCCCGATCGTGATCCCGGCCGGGGCCGGCAGCATCGGGATCGGCATCGACGGCACCATCTCGGCCGACGGCAACCCGATCGGCCGGATCGGCGTCTTCGCCAGCCCCGACCCGGCAAGGCTGCGCCATACGGCCGGCACGCTCTTCGACCCTGGCGGCGCGGTCGAACCGCTGGACCAGGCGGTGCTGCGCCAGGGCTTCCTGGAGGAATCCAACGTGGATCCGGTGCTGGAGGTCGCCCGCATGATCGAGGTCCAGCGCGCCTATCAGCTGGGCCAGAGCTTCCTTGACCAGGAAGACCAGCGCATCCGCCAGACCATCTCCTCGCTGACCCGGTGAAAGGACAAGCCATGAGGGCACTTCAAATCGCGGCATCGGGCATGAGCGCGCAACAGATGCGCGTCGATGTCATCTCGAACAACCTCGCGAACATGTCCACCACGGGCTACAACGCCCGGCGGGCAGAGTTCGCCGACCTGCAATACCAGCAGGCCACCCGGCCCGGCACGCTGACCGCCGCCACCGGCACCATGGTCCCGGCGGGCGTGCAGCTTGGCCTGGGCGTGCGCCCGGCCAGCGTGGCGGTCATGCTGGCGCAGGGCACCCCGGTCCAGACCAACGGCGACCTCGACATCGCCATCGACGGCAACGGCTACCTGGAGGTCACGATGCCGTCGGGCATCTCGGCCTATACCCGCGACGGCAGCCTGAAACGCTCGGCCGAGGGGCAGGTCGTCACCTCGGAAGGCTATCCGCTGGTTCCCGACATCACCATCCCCGAGGACGCCCGCAGCATCGCGATCAATGCCGACGGCCAGATCTTCGCCTATTTCGACGACCGGGTCGAGCCCGAGAACCTGGGCCAGATCACGCTGGCCAATTTCGTCAACGCCAAGGGGCTCGAGGCGATCGGCTCGAACATGTTCCTGGAAACCCCGGCCTCGGGCGCACCCCAGGTCGCCACGCCGGGGCAAGAGGGGCTGGGCACGATCCGCGCCGGCTTCCTCGAGGAAAGCTCGGTCGATCCGGTGCGCGAGATCGCCGAGCTGATCAAGGCGCAGCGCGGCTACGAGCTGAACTCCAAGGTGATCACCGCCGCGGACCAGATGCTCGGCACCACGGTGCAGGTGCGCTGATGCGCGGCCTCGTCCTTTTGCTGATGCTGCTGCCGCAAGGGGTGCTGGCCGGATCGGTGGTGGCCAACCGTACGCTGCCTGCCGGCACGGTGATCGCGGCCGGCGACGTCACGCTGGTCCCGGACCAGCAGGGCGGCATCGAGGATCTCGCGCCGGTCCTGGGCCAGCAGTTGCGCGTCATGGTCTACCAGGGCCGCCGCATCGACCCCTCGGCCCTGACCGCGCCAACCCTGGTCGGGCGCAACCAGATCGTCACCATCGCCTATGAAAAGGCCGCCCTGCGGATCGAGGCCGAGGGCCGCGCGCTTTCGGCCGGCAGCGCCGGGCAGGTCATCCGCGTCATGAACAACGCCTCGCGCGTGACCGTCTCGGGGCGCGTGGCCCCCGACGGGACGGTCATCGTCCGGCAAAACTGAAAGGCAGCCCATGCCCAAGCACATGTTCCCCCGCCCCGCCCCGCTGATCGGCGCCCTGGCCCTTGCCCTGTCGCTTTCCGCCTGCGGCCGGGTCACGCAGATCGGGCAGGTGCCCGACATGACCGCCCCCGAAAGCAGCGTCGAATTCCAGGCCATGACCTCGTCGGGCCATGGCGTGCAGGAACTGCCCTACAGGGCCGACAGCACGGCCTCGCTCTGGCGCGTGTCGCAGAATTCGCTGGTGGCGGACCGGCGTGCCTCGGACCGCGGCGACATCCTGACCGTGGTGATCGAGATCGACGACAGCGCCGAAATCCAGAACAGTTCGGGGCGCAGCCGCAGTTCGGCCGACAAGGTCGGCATCCCCTCGCTGGCGGGCCTGCCGCAGCGCATCGACCGCATCCTGCCCGAAGGCGCCAGCATGGAGGAACTGGCCGAGGCCAAGGCATCCTCGAGCTACAAGGGCAGTGGCAATATCTCGCGCCGCGACAAGCTGACCCTGCGCGTCGCGGCGACCGTGGTGGACCGGCTGGCCAACGGCGTGCTGCGCATCCAGGGCACGCAGGAGGTGCGGGTGAACTACGAGGTGCGCG
Organism: Paracoccus sp. FO-3; assembly: GCF_006386455.1. NCBI lineage: Bacteria > Pseudomonadati > Pseudomonadota > Alphaproteobacteria > Rhodobacterales > Paracoccaceae > Paracoccus > Paracoccus sp. FO-3. Next base: position 7,297 of record NZ_VCBQ01000109.1, read on the forward strand.
AACTGACCGTCAGCGGCTTCGTGCGCCCCTCGGACATCGGGCGGCGCAACGAGATCGCCTATGACCGCATCGCGGGCGCGCGCATTTCCTATGGCGGCCGCGGCCAGATCAGCGATGTCCAGCAGCCGCGCTATGGCCAGCAGCTTGCCGACATCCTCCTGCCTTACTGAAAGGGGGTCGCGGTGAAAAAGCTCCTGCTTATCCTGGTCCCCCTGCTGGCCTTCTTGGGCGGCGCGGTCGGGGGCGACATGCTGGGCGGCTCGAAACCGGCCGAGCCTGCCCAGGGCTATGCCGCCACGGCGGCCGAGCCGGGCGTGGCGGAGACCGGCGATCCCGCCCCAGACCACGGCAGCGAGGACGGCGGCGGCGAGGGCGGCGGCGGCGAGGCGGCCGACACCGGGGCCAGCCTCGACTGGTTCGCCTTCCCCAACCAGTTCTTCGTGCCGATCCTGCGCAACGGCACGCCCTCGGCCATCATGATCCTGTCGCTGAGCGTCGAGATGCCCGCCTCGGCCCGCGCAGAGATCGAGGCGCAGGAACATCGGCTGCGGGACGCCTTGCTGAACGCGCTGATGATCGAGGCGAATACCGGCGGCTTCGACGGCAATTTCACCGCCGAACCGGCCATGCAACGCCTGCGCGCAGCCCTGCTTGCGGCAGGCCGGAAAGCCGCGGGGCCGAATGTCAGGCGCATCCTGATCGAGGACATCGGCCAGCAGATCCAGTAAGGCTCGGCAATCCGGGCCGGCAGCCATGGCCGAACCGTATCACGCGGGCGCCCAGCCGGCAGCCTGTTTTCGCCTCTTCTGGCCCCCCCTGCACTCGGGCAATGCCTTCCACCACGGCCGGGGCAATGCATTTTTCGGCCGCCAAGTGGTCCCGCAACGGCACGGGATCCGCCAAGCCGGGGCCGGAGAGCGGCTTCGGATAGCCGAGCGGCTCAGCGCTCGTCGCCGGCGGCGGCCGGGCCGGTGCCGGCGCCATTGGCCGGTGCGGCGGCCGTTCCGGCACCATTGGCCAGGGCCATGATCTGGGCATGGCTTCGCGCCAGCTCGCCGCGAAAGGCGTCCCGCACCGCCAGGCGAATCAGCCGACGGCAGATGCGCCGCTCGGCCGGGGGCAGCAGGCGGCCCTTGCGCAACCATTTCAGCAACATCAGCGCCATCAGCGGCGGAAAGAACAGCCGCCCCGCGACCCGGCGATAGACGAACCAGGCGTTGCGATGCAGGTAATACACCTTCCACAGCGGCCGGGGCATCGCCCCCGCCGTCTGCGTCGCGCAATCATGCTCGAACTCCAGGTCCGGGGCGAAAAGCAGCCGCCCGCCGGCCTGGGTCAGCCCCAGCGAATACAGAACGTCGTCGCCATAGATGAACAGCCGGCCATCGGGATAGCCGGCGCGGGCCACCCCGGCGCGGGACACGAAGAAGCCGACGAAGGAGGTGCCGTCCAGGGGCCGCGGCGCCTGCGCATCGTAGTCGCTGTCAGGAATGTGAAACGCCGCCCGGCCGCCCCCTGCCAGCACGCGCAGGAAAACCGGCAGGTCGCCGAAGGGGTTGACCCAGGGCCGGTTCATCTCGCAGATCCGGCCGCCGGGAAAGCGCACCGCCGCCGCCAGCGCCTCGGCGCCGGGCCAGCGGCCCTCGGCCAAGCCTTGCCGGAGCCGGACGATGGCGCCGGTCGCCGGGCGGGCGTCGTCGTCCATCAGCACCATCCAGTCGGGGTCCAGCCTGCGGCCGGTCTCGCGCATTCCGACCTCGAACCCCAGCGCACCGCCGCCGTTCTGCGGCATCTCGATGACGAGCAGCCGCGGGTCGTCCTGGCCGGCCAGCCATTCCCGCGTGCCGTCGGTCGAGCCGTTCTCGACCACCACGACGTGATCGAGCGGTTCGGCCAGCAGGCGGGTCAAGGTCTTTTCCAGATGCGCCAGCCGGTTGAAGGTGACGACGACCGCCGCGACGACCGGAGGGGAAGGATCAGGCTGGATCAAGACGGGCTCACGGGTTGGCTGGCGGAAGGGGCGCAGAACCGGGGCTTCTTAGCAAGAGACGCGGCGGGGATAAAGCAGCGGCCTGGGCGGCAGGCGGCCGATCCGCGGCAAGCCGCGCAACGATCCGAACGCCGCGGCAGGCGGCCTGCCCGGCAAGCTTTGCCCCGGACAGGCGCCGTCGGGATCGCGGGCCAGCTACTCCGCCTCGCCCAGCAGGCGCAACAGATAGCGGCCATAGGCATTCTTGGCGCATTGCCCGGCCCTGGCCCGCAGCTCATCGGCGGAAATCCAGCCGGCCTGGAAGGCGATCTCCTCGGGGCAGCCGGTCTGCAGGCCTTGGCGGTTTTCCAGCGTGCGCACGAAATTCCCCGCATCCAGCAGGCTGGCATGGGTGCCGGTATCCAGCCAGGCAAAACCGCGGCCCATCTTCTCGACGCTCAGCTGGCCGTCGTGCAGATAGCTTTCCAGAAGCGTGGTGATCTCCAGCTCGCCCCGGTCCGAGGGACGGACCTCGGCCGCGCGCCGCGGCGCCGTGCCGTCCAGGAAATAAAGCCCGGTGACGGCGAAATTCGACGGCGGCTGGGCCGGTTTCTCGACGATGGCGCGCGCCCGGCCCGCCTGGTCGAAATCGACCACGCCATAGCGCTCGGGGTCGGAAACCTGGTATCCGAAGACCGTGCCGCCCGTGTCCCGCCGGTCCGCCGCCTCCAGCAGCAAGGGCAGGCCGTGGCCGAAGAAGATATTGTCGCCCAGCACCATGGCCGAGGGCGCGCCTGCCAGGAAATCCTCGGCCAGAAGATAGGCCTGCGCCAGCCCGTCGGGCGAAGGCTGCACCAGGTAGTCGAAGCTGAGCCCCCATTGGCTGCCGTCGCCCAGCAGGCGGCGGAACTGGTCCTGGTCCTCGGGCGTGGTGATGATGGCGATCTCGCGGATGCCCGACAGCATCAGCACGGTGATCGGGTAATAGACCATCGGCTTGTCATAGATCGGCAGCAGCTGCTTGGACACGCCCATGGTGATCGGATAAAGCCGGGTGCCCGAGCCGCCGGCCAGGACGATGCCCTTGCGGCGGCTGGGTGGAGTCTGGGGTTGGGTCATGGTTTCAGCTCCTGCAAGACCTTGGCGAGACCGGCGCGCCAGTCGGGGCGACTGATGCCGAAATCCCGCTGAATGGCGGCGCAGTTCAGGCGCGAATTGGCCGGGCGCCGGGCGGGGGTGGGATAATCCGCCGTTGAAATGTCGCTGACGCGGCAGGACAGGCCCGCCTGCGCCATGATCTCGCGCGCAAAGCCGGCCCAGCTGGTGTCGGGACTGCCGGCGAAGTGATAGATCCCCCCGCGCGAGGCGTCGCCGCGCATCGCCCCCAGCATGGCCAGGCAGGCGGCCGCGATGTCGGCGGCCGGGGTCGGGCCGCCCTGCTGGTCGGCGACGACGCGCAATTCCTCGCGCTCGGCGCCCAGCCGCAACATGGTTTTGACGAAGTTCGCCCCATGGGCCGAAAAGACCCAGGAGGTGCGCAGCACCGCCCATTGCCCGCCGGCGGCGGCGATGCCCTGCTCTCCAGCCCGCTTGCTGGCGCCATAGACGCCCAGCGGGCCGGTCGGGTCGGTTTCGACCCAAGGCCGCTCGCCCGAGCCGTCGAAGACGTAATCGGTCGAGATATGCAGGAAGGGCAGGCCCAGTTCCGCTGCCGCCCGCGCCATGGCGGCCGGCGCATCGGCATTGACGGCGCGGGCCAGGTCGGGTTCGGATTCGGCGCGGTCCACGGCGGTATGGGCGGCCGCGTTCAGCACCGCCGCGCAGCCCGAGGCGCGGATCGCCGCGGCGCAGGCCGCGGGATCGGCCAGGTCGGCCCGATCGCGGCCCAGGAAGCGCGCGTCGGGCGCCAGCCGCGCAAGCTCGGTCGCGACCTGCCCGCTGCGGCCAAAGACCAGCAGGCCCTTCATGCCCTGCCGAGCCTTTCGCCGACACCCTGACGGGACAGAAGCGGCCGCCACCAGTCCTCGTTTTCCAGATACCATTCGACGGTGCGTGCCAGCCCCTCCTCGACCGTGACCGAGGGGCGCCAGCCCAGTTCCTCGCGGATGCGGGTCGGGTCGATGGCATAGCGCCGGTCGTGGCCCGGCCGGTCGGCGACGAAGGTGATCAGCCGGTCATGCGGCGCGGCATCCGGGCGCAGCCGGTCCATATGCGCGCAGATCGTGCGCACCAGGTCGATGTTCTTCGCCTCGTTCTCGCCGCCGATATTGTAGCTGCGGCCGATGACGCCCTTTTCCAAGACCAGCAGCAGCGCGTCGGCATGATCCTCGACGTAAAGCCAGTCGCGGATATTGCCACCGTCGCCGTAGACCGGGATCGGCCGGCCGTGCAGCGCGTTCAGGATCACCACCGGCACCAGCTTTTCCGGGAAGTGGAACGGCCCGTAATTGTTGGAACAATTGGTCAGCACCACCGGCAGGCCATAGGTCTCGTGCCAGGCGCGGACCAGGTGGTCCGAGGCGGCTTTCGAGGCCGAATAGGGGCTGCGCGGGTCATAGGGCGTGGCTTCGGTGAACTGCCCGGCCTCGCCCAGCGAGCCGAAGACCTCGTCGGTCGAGATATGGTGGAAACGGAAGCCCTCGGGCCGGCCCTGCGCGGTCCACCAGGCGCGCGCCGCCTCGAGCAGGTTGTAGGTGCCGGTCACGTTGGTCTCGATGAAGGCGCCCGGCCCGTCGATCGAGCGGTCCACATGGCTTTCGGCGGCCAGGTGCATGATGGCGTCGGGCCGGTGCGCGGCCAGGATGCGGTCCAGCGCGGCACGGTCGCGGATGTCGGCCCGTTCGAAGGCATAGAGCGGGCTGCCGGCAACCGAGGCCACGTTTTCGGGATTGGCGGCATAGGTCAGCGAATCGAGGTTCACCACCGAATGTCCCCGCGCCACCGCCAGCCGCACCACCGCCGAACCGATGAAGCCCGCGCCGCCGGTAACCAGAATCTTCATAATCTCGCCTCGTAATCAAAAGGCCCTTCATAGGTGAAAGGGCTGTCGAACTCGTTCAAAGACGGGGCGGCGGCGTCCTTGGCCGACAGGATCGGCCGGCCGGCGATGCCCCAGTCGATGCCGATACTGTCCCAGACCACCGATCCGTCGCAATCCGGCGCATAATAATCAGTACATTTATACAGGATTTCCGTGTCCGGCTCGCGGGTGACGAAGCCGTGCAGGAAGCCCGCCGGTATCCACAGCTGCCGGCCGTTTTCAAAGGACAGCTCGCAGCCGGTCCATTGGCCATAGGTCGGGCTGCCCTTGCGGATATCGACCGCCACGTCGAAAAGCCGCCCGCGCCCGCAGCGCACCAGCTTGCCCTGGGCATGGGGCGGAGCCTGGAAATGCAGCCCCCGCAAGGTGCCCGCCGCCGCCGACAGCGAGTGGTTGTCCTGCACGAATTCCGGCAGGTCCAGCCCCGCTTCGTGCAGGGTCTTGCGGCTCCAGCTTTCGCAAAAGAACCCGCGATCATCGCCGAACCGCCGCGGAACAAGGACCAGGACGCCCGGAAGCGAGGTCTTTTGGATCTGCATCTGTCTCTACCAGATTTGCCTTGCGCAGGATGCGTATGGAGGAACTCCCAAAGGCGCGCAAGCGGCGCGCTGGCGCCGAACCTATGCCTGCGGAGATTAAAATGCACGGGGAATTGCGCGTGACTTCGCAGGCCGGTTCGGCACCTTGTCGGGACAGGAACCAGACCCGCCACCAACGAAGCCCGCGATGCGATACCGTCACGTTGCCACCTATATCGGCCCCCAGGCCCCCTTCGTGACCAACATCACGAATCTGCGGAGTTTTTCCGGGCCGGACGGGCATGCGCTCTACAGCATCACCCATGTCGGCGGCGGCATCGCGGCCTATCGCGTCACCGCGGCCGACCTGCCGATCGAGATGATCGGCGCCCAGCCCCATGCCGCCTCGCTGGGCTACGGCGGCACCCCGGACGCCAGCATCGTCACGCTGAAGGACGGGCCGGTGCTGTTCGGCACCGGGCTGCGCGATGCGCTGGGCGCCGGCATCCGGCTGGACGACCAGGGCGGGTTTCGCGCCGAGGCGCCGCTGGCCGGGCCGGCCGGCCTGCCCGGCGACGTGATCCGGCTGGGCCAGTTCCAGACGACGCAGGGCGATTTCCTGTATTCGGCCCGCGACGGGCAGACCGCCTTCGACATCTGGCGGCAGGCCGCGGACGGCACCATCGCCCATGTCACCCAGGCGGCGCTGCCGCTCGGCTCGGGCGTGCAGGGGACCGAGATCGACGACATGCTGGTGGCCACCCTGGCCGACCGCAGCTTCCTCATCTCGGCCTCGGCCACGGGCAATTACGTCGCGGTGCAGATGATCCATGCCGACGGCTCGGTCGGCACGGCGCATATGCTGTGGTCCTGGCACGGCCTTGGCATGGACCAGCCCAGCCACCTGGCCACGGTCGCGGTCGGCGGCGTGACCTATCTGGTGGTCGCGGCGGCGCAAAGCTCGTCCCTGACCACCATGCGCCTGACCTACGAGGGCGAGCTTCTGCCGGCCGATCACGTCATCGACGAACGCAGCACCCGCTTTGCCGGCGCCACCGCGCTTGCGACCGCGACCCTGGACGGCCGCGCCTTCGTCTTCGTGGGCGGCGGCGACGACGGCCTCAGCGTCTTCACCGTCCTGCCCGAGGGGCGGCTGATGCATCTGGCCACGCTGGTCGATACCGACGACCGGGCGCTGGCCGATGTCTCGGCGCTTTCGGCGCTGGTGATCGAGGGCAAGATCGCGCTTTTCGCCTCGTCGCGGCGGGAAAGCGGCATCACGCAATTCGTCTTCGAGCCGGGCGGGATCGGCCTGACGCGGGTGGTCGGCGCAGGCTGGCAATCGGGAACCGAGGGCAACGACATGATGCAGGCCAGCGCCGAGACGCGCGGCCTGGACGGCGGCGCCGGCGACGACATCCTGATCGCCGGCGGCGGCCCGGTGCAGATGACCGGCGGCGCCGGCGCGGACATCTTCGTGGCGGCCGAGGTCAACGGCAAGATCACCATCACCGATTTCGAGCCGGGGGTGGATCGGCTGGACCTGTCCTTCCTGGGCATGGTCCGCAATGTCGGGCAGCTGGGGTTCCGGCCGGAAAGCTATGGAATCAGGATATTTTACGGAAATTCGGTTCTCTGGGTCATGACACGGGACAACACGATGCTGCAGGCGAGCGCCTTTGACAATTCGCTTTTCCCCATCGCGCACTACGCGGCCCCCGACATGCGCACGACGGTGGCCGGCACGGCGGGCAACGACACGCTGAACGCGAGCCACAACGGCTCGGACGTCTTCGGCCATGCCGGCAACGACCTGCTTCTGGGCGGACCGGGGGACGACAACCTCCAGGGCGGGGCGGGCAACGACACGCTGCGCGGCAATGGGAAGGATGACACGCTGGTCGGCCACGACGGCAATGACCAGCTGTTCGGCGGCGACGGAAACGACCTGCTCTACGGCGGAAGCGGCAACGACAACCTCGCCGCGGGGGCCGGCGCGGATGCGCTTTATGGCGACGCTGGCCATGACACGCTTGCCGGACATGACGGCAATGACCGGCTCTTCGGCGGCGACGGAAACGACCTGCTCCACGGTGGCAACGGCAATGACAACCTGGCCGGGGGCCCCGGCGCGGATGCGCTTTATGGCGAGGCCGGGCATGACACGCTGGCCGGATATGACGGCGATGACCGGCTCTTCGGCGGCGACGGAAACAACCTGCTCTACGGCGGCAATGGCAATGACATGCTGCTAGGCGAAGATGGCGATGATCTGCTCCATGGAGACGGGGGGGACGATCTTCTGGAGGGCGGTTTGGGCAATGACACCCTTTTCGGCGGCGAGGGATATGACCTGCTGCGAGGAGGAGACGGCAATGACACGCTCAACGGCGGTGCCGGTCATGACACGCTTTACGGCGATGCCGGGGCGGACGTGCTTCATGGCGACGAAGGCCACGATCTGATCCATGGCGGCGACGGAGACGATACGCTGTTTGGCGGGGCGGACCATGACAGCCTGTTCGGCGATCTCGGCGACGACCTGCTCGACGGCGGCCCAGGCAACGACGACGTTTTCGGCGGCGAGGGCAACGACACCCTGATCGGCGGGGCCGGCCATGACAGTCTGTTCGGTGGGGCGGGCGACGACCTGCTTCAGGGCGGCGACGGCAGCGACACGCTTGCTGGCGGGGCGGGCTCCGACACGCTGGTCGGTGGGCTTGGGGCCGATGTGTTCGTGTTCTCGGCCGCCGAGGATCTGGACGGCAGCATCGATGTCATCCTGGATTTCCAGTCGAACGAGGACAGGATCGACCTTTCTGGCCTGTGGCTGACCTTCATCGGCACCGATGATTTTTCCGGTCTGGGGCAGGTTCGCGCCGACTGGTCGCAGGCGGGCGCGCATCGGCTGCTGGTCGACCTGGACGGTGATGGCACGGCCGAGTTGACGATCGCGCTGGGCGGGCTGGAGCAGTTGAACGCCTCGGACCTGCTTCTCTAGCGGTCGGGGGGCGCAGCGCATTGCCCCGTGATCGGCGCAGGGGCTGGAGCCTGCGGGTTCAGGCCTGGGCATGGCCGGATGCAGAGGCGCTGTCGGTGCCGGAGGGCGGGGGGACGGCGGCCGAGATACTCCCGATGCTCTGCCGT
>NZ_VCBQ01000011.1:0-73965 GCF_006386455.1 Paracoccus sp. FO-3
CGCGGCCCGCACGGCTGCTGGCGGGGCTGGCCGCGGCCTGCCTGGCGCTGGGCCTGCTGACCCTGTTCGGCGGGCGGGGGCCGGGGGGCTGGGGCTTCATCGCCCCGGAACTGCGCGAGACCTTCCTGCCGCTGCGCGCCACCGCGATCCTTGCCGCGGCCTCGGCCGGGGCGCTGCTGGCCGGGGCGGGGGCGATCCTGCAGCGGCTGACCGCGAACCCGATGGCCGCGCCCGAGGTGCTGGGCGTGACCGGCGGCGCCTCGCTGGGCTATGCGGTCACGGTCATGGCCGTGGACGGCGCGGGGCCGCTGATGCTGGCGCTGGGAACCTCGGCCGGGGGCGCGCTGGCGCTGGCCGGGCTGGCGGGATTCGCCATGCGCGCCGACCTGGCGCCGGCGCGGCTGCTGCTGGCGGGGCTGGCCATCGGGGCGCTGGCCTCGGCCGTGCTGGGGGCGATCATGGCCTCGGACGACCGGCGGGCCTGGGTGATCCTGGGCTGGCTGGCGGGCAGTGCCTCGCAGGTCTCGGCCCTGGGCGCCGCCGCGCTGGCCGGGCTGGCGCTGGCGTTGCTGGCCGTGCTGGTGGCCTTGGCCCGCGTGCTGGAAATCCTGCCGCTGGGCACCGAGGTCGGCCGCGCGCTAGGCCTGCCGCTGGCGCGGGTGCGGCTGGGGCTGATCCTGCTGGCGGGGCTGGCCACCGGGGCGGCGACCATGCTGGTCGGCCCGGTCAGCTTCGTCGGGCTGATGGCGCCGCACCTGGCCCGCGCCATGGGGCTGGCCCGCGCCGTGCCCTTCTGCACCGGCAGCTGGCTTTTGGGCGCGGTGCTGATGCTGCTGGCGGCCTTCGGCGCGCGCACGGCAAGCTATCCCTACGACCTGCCGCTGGGTCTGTTCGCCACGCTGATCGGCACGCCCTGGCTGTTCATCCTGCTGATGAAAAGGACATCCGCATGACGCTGTTCACCCTGTCGGGCGTCACCTATGACGTGCCGGGCCGCCGGCTGATCGAAAGGCTGGACCTGACGATCCGCCCCGGCATGGTCACGGCGCTGATCGGGCGCAACGGCTCGGGCAAGTCGACGCTGCTGAAGCTGATCTCGGGGCAGAACCGGCCCTCGGCCGGGCGCATCGCCTATGCCGGGCGCGACCTGGCGGATTGGGCGCCGCGCGAGCTGGCCCGCGACCTGGCCTATCTGCCGCAGGTCACGCCCCCGGCCGAGGGGATGCTGGTCGAGGAGCTGGTGGCGCTTGGCCGCTTTCCCTGGCGCGGCGCGCTGGGCCGCTTTCGCGCCGAGGACCACGCCGCCGTCGATGCCGCGATCCGGCGCTGCAGCGTCGGCCACCTGCGCCACCGCCTGGTCGATACCCTGTCGGGGGGCGAGCGCCAGCGCAGCTGGATCGCGATGATGCTGGCGCAGGGCGCGCGCACCTTGCTGCTGGACGAGCCGATCTCGGCCCTGGACGTGGCCCACCAGGTCGAGGTGCTGGACCTGGTCCATGGCATGTGCCGCGACGAGGGGTTTTCGGCCATCGTCGTGCTGCACGACCTGAACATGGCCGCGCGCTATTGCGACCATGTGGTCGCGCTGGGGGCGGGCCGGCTGCTGCTGGACGGTCCCATCGGCGCCCTGATGACACCCGAGGCGCTGCTGAGTATCTATGGCCTGCCGATGCATGTCGCCGCGCATGAAGGCCATGCCTTTGCGCTGCCGCGCTGAGACCCGGAAAGGAAGACGGAATGCTGCGCAAGTTTCTGGCCTATTACAAACCGCACCGCCGGCTGTTCTGGCTGGATTTCGGCTCGGCCGTGGTCTCGGGGCTTCTGGAGCTGTCCTTCCCGCTGGCGATCACGCTGTTCATCGACCACCTGCTGCCGATGGGCGACTGGTCGCTGACCATCGCCGCCGCCATCGGCCTGCTGGCCGTCTATGCCTTCAACACCATGCTGATGGGCATCGTGATCTATTGGGGCCACATGCTGGGGATCGAGATCGAGACCGAGATGCGCGCCCGCGCATTCAGCCACCTGACGCGCCTGTCCTGGCGCTGGTACGATCGCGCCCGCACCGGCAAGCTGGTCGCCCGCGTCACCCGCGACCTGGAAGAGATCGGCGAGGTCGCCCATCACGGCCCCGAAGACCTGTTCATCGCGGTGATGACCTTTGTCGGCGCCCTGGTGCTGATGGTCATGCTGCATCCCACGCTGGCGCTGGTGACGGCGGGGATCGTGCCGCTGACCGTCTGGCTGGTCGTGGTCTATGGCACGCGGATGACCAACACCTGGCGCCAGATCTATGCCCGCGTCGGCAATTTCAACGTCCGGCTGGAAGAGGCGATCGGCGGCATCCGCGTCGTGCAGGCCTTTGCCAACGAGGCGCATGAGGAGCGGCTGTTCGAAAAGGACAACCGCGCCTATCGCGCGACCAAGCTGGACGCCTATCGGATCATGGCGCTGTCCAGCGCCATCCACTACATGGGGCTGCGCTTCGTGCAGGTGGTGGTCATGGTCGCGGGCGCGGGCTTCGTGCTGCAGGGCAGCCTGACGACCGGCGGTTTCGTGGGCTTCCTGCTGCTGGTCGGTGTCTTCTTCCGCCCGCTGGAAAAGATCGCCGCGGTGATCGAGACCTATCCGCGCGGCATCGCCGGCTTTCGCCGCTACCTGGAGCTGCTGGAGACCGAGGCCGAGATCGCCGACGCGCCGGATGCGATCCCCGCGCCCGTGCTGAAGGGCAACGTCGTGTTCGAAGACGTCTCCTTCGGCTATGACAGCACCCGCCCGGTGCTACGTGGCATCTCGCTGGAGGTGAAGGCGGGCGAGACGGTGGCCTTCGTCGGCCCCTCGGGCGCGGGCAAGACGACGCTGCTGGCGCTGGTGCCGCGTTTCTATGAACCCGACGGGGGGCGGATCAGCATCGACGGGCTGCCCCTGGACGCGATGACGCTGGACAGCCTGCGCGGCCAGATCGGCATCGTCAGCCAGGACGTGTTCCTGTTCGGCACCACCCTGCGCGAGAACATCGCCTATGGCCGGCTGGGCGCCAGCGACGACGAGATCATGGCCGCCGCCGCCAAGGCCCAGCTGGGCCCGCTGATCGCCGGCCTGCCCGAGGGGCTGGACACGCTGGTCGGCGAACGCGGCGTCATGCTGTCGGGCGGGCAGAAGCAGCGCGTCGCCATCGCCCGCGCCTTCCTGAAGAACCCGCCGATCCTGATCCTGGACGAGGCGACCTCGGCCCTGGACCGTGAGACCGAGCGCGAGATCCAGGCGGCGCTGGAGGCGCTGTCGGCCGGGCGCACCACGCTGGTCATCGCGCATCGGCTGGGCACCATCCGCAACGCCGACCGCATCGTGGTGATGGAGGACGGCCAGCTGCGCGAGGCCGGCGACCACCACGGGCTGATCTCGCAGGGCGGGCTTTACGCCCGGCTGGCCAGCTGAGAAGAAGGAGGAAGAGGCCATGACCCGCAATGTCGTCGCCCTGGGCCGCCTGTCTTGCGTCCGTTGGGACGCGATCGAGGATTTCGCCCGCACCCTGTCCGAGTTCTGCAAGGTCCATGTCACCCCCGACCATGTGCTGACGGCAGACCTGGGGGCCGGCGGGATCGAGCTTCGCTGGGCCGGCAACGAGGCCGCGGTCCGGCTGGAGGCGGCGCTGGAACCCGGCCTGCAGAATCTGCGCGACACGCTGGCGCATATGCTGGACACGGTGCGCGAGGGCCTGTCGGCGAACCTGCGCTGGGAGGCGGGGGGCGACCTGGCGGGCCGCCTGCCGCCGAATTTCCGCCTGGGGCGCGTGCGCAGCGCCCGGCGGATCGCGCCGCGCTTCATCCGCCTGCGCATCGAGGCCGAGGATCTGGCCTATCTCAACCAGACCGGGCTGCATCTGCGGCTGCTGCAGCCCAGGGATCCCGAGAACCCGGTCTGGCCCCGCCTGCTGGCGAACGGGCGCACCGGCTGGCCCGGCGGCGCGCATCTGCACATGCCGGTCTATACCATCCGCGCCATCGACCCCGGCGCCGGCTGGCTGGACGTCGACGTCTTCCTGCACGGCAACGGCCCGACCTGCGCCTGGGCGCAGGAGGTCCGGCCCGGCGCGCCGGTGGGGCTGACCGGGCCGGGCGGCGGCTGGCTGCCGCAGGGCCGGCACCTTTGCCTGGGCGGCGACGAGACCGCCCTGCCGGTCATCGCCCGCATCCTGGAGCAGGCGGCCCCCGACAGCCGCGGGCTTGCCCTGATCGAGATCGAGGACGCGCAGGACATCCAGCCCATCGCCGCGCCTGCGGGGGTGGAGCTGGTCTGGCTGGTCCGCAATCGCCGCGATCCCGACCTGCGCGACACGCTGACCCGCTCGGCCGCGCGGGCCTATGCCGCCGACCCGCAAGCCGAGATCCTGTTCGGCGGCGAAAAGGCCGATGCGCTGGCCATCCGGGCGGCGCTGCGCGAGGCCTTCGGCCGCCTGCCCGCCACCGTCTCGACCAGCGCCTATTGGTCGCGCACCGCCTGACCGGCGCGGCGAAGGGCCCCGCGGGGCGGGCCGGCGCGGCCTATCGCGCGGCGGCGGCTTGCGCCACCTCGACGAAGTCCCGCACCTGCCTGGAGCGGTTCGAGCGTTTCCAGGCAAGCACGGTGCGGTTGCGGAAAAGCGGGTGCATGATCTGCCGCACCTCGACGTTGGAGCCCAGAAAGCCGATCAGGCTTTCGGGATAGATCGTCACGCCCAGCCCGGCCGCGACCAGGCCGATCAGGGCCAATGTGTTGGACGCCTCCAGCGTCACGTTCAGCGAGATGCCCTCGGCGCTGAACAGGTTGTTCAGCCGCCAGCGATATTCGTCCCATTCATGCGTGTCGCCCAGGATCATCTCTTGCCCGGCCAGGTCGGCCGGGGTGACGGCCGGCAGCCGCAGCAGCGCATGGCCGCGGGGCGTCACCACATAAAGCGGGTCCAGGGAAAGCTGGACCGTCTGGTAGTCGGAATGATCGAAGGGCCCGATCATGTAGCCCAGGTCGATCTCGTCATTGGCCAGGGCGATCTTTTGCCCCTGGGTCCGGATATAGCGGATCCTCAGGTCGATATGGGGATGGCGGCGCTGGAACCCGGCGACGGCCAGGGGCATCAGTTCGGTCGCAGCAAAGGCCATGTAGCCGACGGTCAGCGCGCCCAGCTTGCCCTCGGCGATGCGCCGGGCCAGCTGGACCGAGGATTCGTAGCGCTGCAGAAGATGGGCGTTGTCTTCATAGAAGCTGCGGCCGGCCTGGGTCAGCCTGACCTCTCGGGTGGTGCGCTCCAGCAGGCGAAAGCCCAGCACCGATTCAAGCTTCTGGATCCGGCGGCTCAGCGCGGACTGGTCCAGGTTCAGCCGCTCGGCCGTGCGGCGGAAGTTCAGTTCCTCGGCCAGGGTGATGAAGGAATGGACACTCTCGATGCCCTGGAGATCGTGCAAGCGGCCACCTTCCAAGATTGATGCAAACGGCGCATGAATAAATGCTGACACGCCATTTCCCTTGCGTCAAGCATGGCCGGATTATGGCCATCAGAGCGACGGATCACCAGTCCTGCGGGGGCTGGGGCGGCTCGTAAACCAGGGCCCGCGAAGGCGGCCTTGCATCAATGGCACAAGGAAAGACCGATCATGAGCGAAGTCGACACCAAGGAACTGGACCGTCTGCTGCAAGAGGCGTTCGACACGGCCACGAAACTGTATCAGGAGCGCGGCTTCCAGCGCCGCGTGGGCTTTGGCAAGCGGCCGGCACTGGTCAGCGTCGATCTGGCGAATGCCTGGACCCGTCCGGGCAACCCCTTCACCTGCGACCAGGAGAAGATGGACGGCGAGATCATCCCCGGCATGCAGAAGCTGCTGAAGGCCTTCCGCGCCGCCGGCCTGCCCGTCGTCCATGTCACCACCGCCTATGAGATCACCGACCGCAATGCCGATTTCACCGACATGGGGCTGTGGCACAACAAGATCCCGGTCGATGTCGTCGACCTGGCCAAGCCGGAGCTTTGGGCCATCGACAGCCGCATCGCCCCGGTCGAGGGTGAATACACGCTGCTGAAAAAGCGCGCCTCGTCCTTTCACGGCACGGAACTGGCGGGCATCCTGCGGGCCAACAACGTGGACACGATCCTTGTCACCGGCGTGACCGCCTGCGCCTGCGTGCGCCAGACCATCTGCGACGGCATCGCCGACGGCTTCCGCACCATCGCGGTCAAGGAATGCATCGGCGACCGCGTGCCGGGCGCCGTGGCCTGGAACCTGTTCGACATCGACGCGAAGTTCGGCGACGTCCACACGGTGGACGAATGCGTGGCCTATATCGACGGGCTTGCGGCGCAAAAGATCGCCGCCGAATAATCCCCACGCGGCGCCCGGAAACGGGCGCCGTTTTCATTCCGGTCGCCAAGAACCACACATGAATTCCAAAGGGAGCTTCGCATGACACAAACTGCCGAATCCGATCCCGCCACCCTGAGAAAGGTGACGACCGCCGCGGTCGCGGGCACGGTGATCGAATGGTTTGACTTCGCCATCTACGGCTTCATGGCCCCGATCCTGGCCGTGACCTTCTTTCCCGAAGGCGACGACCTGGTCGGGCTGTTGCAGACCTTCGCCATCTTCGCGATTTCCTTTGCGCTTCGCCCCATCGGCGGGGCCTATTTCGGCATGATGGGCGATCGGGTGGGCCGCAAGCGCGTCCTGGCCCTGACGGTGCTGCTGATGTCGATCGCGACCGTCGCCATCGGCCTGCTGCCCAGCTATCAGGCGATCGGCATCTGGGCGCCGATCCTGCTGACGGTGGCCCGCTGCGTGCAGGGGTTTTCCGCCGGCGGCGAATATGCCGGGGCCGTCACCTATGTCATCGAACATGCGCCGGCGCATCAGCGGTCGCGCTATTCCAGCTACATGCCCGCCTCGACCTTCGCCTCGTTCGCGCTGGCGGCGATGTGTTCCTATCTGCTGACGGCAAGCCTGACGACCGAGCAGATGCACAGCTGGGGCTGGCGCGTGCCGTTCCTGATCGCGGCGCCCCTGGGGCTGGTCGCCCTTTATATCCGGCATCGGCTGGACGAGAGCCCGCTGTTCCAGAAGATCATGGATGCGCCCGCGCCCGAACATGCCCCGCTGCGCCAGACCCTGCGCGAGCAATGGCTGCCCATGCTGCGGCTTGGCTGCTACATCAGCCTGACGGCGCTGTCCTTCTACATCTTCTCGACCTATATGACGAGCTTCCTGCGCACGGTCGTCGGAATGCCCGCAGACAAGGTGCTGCTGAGCAATGTCATCGCGCTGAGCGCCGCGGCCCTGGCCGCCCCCCTGATCGGCAAGGTCTGCGACCGGGTCGGACGGCGCCCGACCATGGCGGTTTCGGCGCTGCTTCTGGGTTGCCTTGCCATCCCGGCCTATCAGGTGGCATCCGACGGGACCATCGGCTCGGCCGTATCCGCGCAGCTGATGCTGGCGCTTGGCGCGGTGACGGCGAATGTGGTGACGGCCGTGCTGCTGTGCGAGGTCTTCCCGACCCGCGTGCGCTATACCGCCTCGGCCGTCACCTACAACGTGGCCTATGCCGTCTTCGGGGGCACCGCGCCTTTCGTCGCCACCTGGCTGATCGCATCGACCGGAGACCGCCTGGCCCCGGCGATCTACATCACCGTGATCGCGGTCATCGCCTTCATCGTGACGCTGATTTCGCCCGAAACGGCGGGGCGTCCGTTCCGGGGGATCAACCGCTCGGCCGAGGACGCCACGATCGAGCATGGCCGCGTGAAATCCCCGGCCTGAGAGCCTTGCGGCGGTGCCGATGGTGCCGCCGCATCATTTTGCCGGAAGCGAGCGGAAGTGTGCTTTCCGCTCGCGACCGTTTCCGGGCGCGCGCTTCGCGATCCCCAAGGTGCGGCATCCCGGCGGCCCGGAGAGGAGCGCGAGATGCATTCCGAGGCTCTCGGGCCTGGTCGTCGGGACAAGGACGCCCTGAGCTATTGCGGCCCGAACGGCGGCGGCTACGGCGATCCGCTGAGCCGGCCGCCGCGACAAGGTGCTGGAGGACGTGCTGGGCGGCTATTGCTCGGCTGACCATGCCCGGACGGTCTATGGCGTCGCAATCGGCCTCGACGCCGTGACGGGCGATCCTGCCGCGACGGAAAAGCTGCGCGGCGATGCGCAAGCCGAACAGGGGCCGCGCAAAGCGGCCCCTTGCGCATGGAAAACCCGGTGCGGCTGGCCTGCGCAATGGTCCCCACTCACTCGGCCAACCTGATCCCGGCGGCCCTGGCCCTCGTCACCCTGACGCCCAGGCCCTTCATCGGACGCAGCGGCGTGGCTCAAGGGCCGCCTTTCCGCGGCCAGGAATTTTCTTCTCAAAAAAGGGCGGATTTTGGAATGTAAAACCCGACAAAGATGATAGATATTTAAGGGAAGGAGAAAGCCATGATTCGCACGTTACTTCTTCCCGGCCTTGACGGTTCGCCCGCACCGCATTGGCAGCATTGGTGGGCGCAAACCGATCCGCATGCGGTGATCGTCGAGCAGGGCTCGTGGTCGCGGCCCTGCCCGGACCAATGGCTGACCGAGATCGCCGGCGCCCTGCTGCGCCATCCCGGCGCGGTCCTGGTCGGGCATTCGCTGGGCGCCATCGCGGCGGTCAAGCTCTTGCTGCAATGGCCGCAGCTTCAGGCAGGCGGGACGCTGCTGGTCGCGCCGGCGGAACCCGGCCGCGATCCGCGCACCGCGATCTTCGGCAAGATACCCGAAGGCCCGCTGCCGGTTCCGGCGATCGTGGTGGCCAGCCGGAACGACCCCTGGATGGAGCACGAGCGGGCAAGCACCCTTGCCCGTGCCTGGCGCGCAGCCTTCGTCGACCTGGGGGATGCCGGACATGTCAACGTGGCGGCGGGCTATGGTCCCTGGCCCCAGGGCCGCCAGTTGCGCGCGCTGCTGCCCCGGACCGAAACCCGGCCGGCGGGGTTGTGCCTGCCGCCCCGGCCCGTGCCGGGACGACGCGCCTTGCCCGAACGGCCGGCGCTATGACCCGGCAAGGATCGCAATCCAGAAGCGAAAGGACGAACCGATGTATGGCTTTGCCTATGATCCGGGCTTCATCGCCTTTCTGCCGCAAGACGGCGAAGCCCTGCCCGAGCAGCAGGAAAGCCGGCTGGGACGGGCGCTGGCCGTGTTCTGGTCGCTGGCCTTCCTTTGCCTGATGGTGCTGTGATGGACGGCCAGTTTCCGCAGGACGGCAGCCGCCACGTCATCATCGTCGGCGGCGGGGCCAGCGGCGTGCTGGCGGCCGCGCATCTGCTGCGCGCCAATCCCCTGCTGCGCATCAGCATGATCGAGAAGGCGCAGACCCTGGGATGCGGCATCGCCTATGCGACCGAGAACCCGGACCACCTGCTGAACACCCGCGTCCACAACATGAGCGCATTTCCCGACGATCCGGGGCATTTCCTGCGCTGGCTGCACGATTCGGCCGAGGCGCCGGCCGCCACGCCCGATTGCTTCGCCAGCCGGGCGGCCTATGGCCGATACCTGGAGGGCCTGCTGGCGGCCTGGGGTCGGGATCGCCTGACCTGCCACCGCCGGGAATGCCTGCGGGTCGAGGAAAGCCGCGGCTGCGTGCGCGCGCATCTGGACGACGGCAGCGCGATCACCGGGCATCTGGCCATCCTCGCCACCGGCCATGCGGTTCCGCAGCACCCGCCGCAGGGCATGCGCGGGGCCTGGGACTTCGGCCCTCCGGCCGATCTTGGGGCGGAGGTGGCGATCATCGGCACCGGCCTGTCGATGGTGGACCATGTCGTCTCGCTGCTGGGGCGCGGGCATCGCGGGCGCATCACCTGCCTGTCGCGGCGCGGGCTCCTGCCGCGCGCCCATGCCGCCGGCCATGCCCTTGCCATCGCGCGCGACGAGATCCCGCTGGGTGCGCCGGTCGGCCGCCTGCTGGCCTGGCTGCGCGCGCGCATCCGAGAGGCCGAGGCCGGGGGGCTGGACTGGCGCGATGTCATCGACGGCTTGCGCCCGCATGTCAGCGCCACCTGGCAGGGCTGGGACGAAGACAGCCGGCGCCGCTTCCTGCGCCACGGCGCCGCGTGGTGGGAGGTGCATCGCCACCGCATGCCGCCCCAATCCGCGGCGATGATCGCCGAGGCCGAGGCGCGGGGCCAGCTGCACGTGCTGAAGGCCCGGTTCGAGCGCCTGGCCGGCGACGGCGTGCATGTGCTGACGCCGCAAGGTCCGCTGCGGCTGCCGGCCGATCATGTCATCGACTGCCGCGGCATCCGGCGCGATCCCGAAACCGACAGCGCGCCGGTGGTGCTGGACCTGCTGGCGACCGGGCGGGGGCGGCTGGACCGCCTGCGGCTGGGGCTGGACACCACCGCCGAGGCGCAGCTGATCGCCCGCGACGGCCGCGTCTCGCGGCGGCTGTTCGCCATCGGCCCCTGCGCCCGCGGCGCGCTGTGGGAGATCACGGCGATCCCGGACATCCGGCTGCAATGCGCCCGCCTGGCCGGGTTGCTGGACCGGCTGCCCCAAGAAGCCCTGGGTTGAGCCCCGTGCCCCGCTGGCCGGCGGTCGTCACCCGCCGGCGAATGGACAAGCGGCTGATTTTCCTTGGCCTTCTTTTTCGGCAAGAAAACTCGATTGATCGCATAGACAATATCGTTATTCTTTCCGTCGAATCCCTGGACGCGAAGAAGGCGAAGCCATGCAGGATCTGGACCTGATCGACCGCAAGATCGTGGCGGAACTGATGCGGGATGCAACCTTGCCGATCGCGCAGATCGCCGAAAAGGTGGGTCTGTCGCAAACCCCCTGCTGGAAGCGGATACAGAAGCTCGAGGCGCAGGGCGTGCTGACCGGGCGGGTGGCGCTGGCCGATCCCGTCAAGCTGGGCTTCGGCATCCTGGTCTTTGTCGAGATCGAGGCGCCGGTCCATTCGCCGGAATGGCGCGACGCGTTCACCCGCGCCGTCGCCGGCCTGCCCGAGATCATGGAGGTCTATCGCATGGCCGGGCGCATGGATTACCTGCTGCGCGTGGCGGTGCCGGACATGACCGCCTTCGACCTGTTCTACAAGCGGCTGACGGATGCCGTGCCGATCAAGAACGTCACCTCGCATTTTTCGATGGAGCGCATCCGGTTCAGCACCGCCTATCCGGTGGACACCCGCAACCGCTGAACCGCGGCGAAGGGGAATCGGGGTGCGCATCCCATTCGCCTCGGGTGTGGATAATTCACTATAAAAGCGATGAAATTTATCGTGTAAAATAGGGCCGGATGTGCTATGCTGACGGGGCCCCTGTGCAGCCCGTTTGGAGGACGTGAAACTGGCCATTTTCAAGGAACGTCAGACGCTGAAGGCGGCGGCGGATGTTCTGGACAACCGCGACGCGGTTGAAGCGAAGCAGCTTGAGATCGTTCCCCAACCCCGGACCTGGGAACAGCATTACGACGCTCTTGGCAGATAATTCGGCCATGGGACGGCGGGTCGCCCCGCCGTCCCCCTGCGAACCGGCGGCCGGGGTCCGGCAAGGACATGGACCCCGGCCGTTGCCGTTTTCGGGGGCGGCGGGTCACTCGGCCGCCAGGGGGCGTTCGGGATCGTCCGCCGCGATCCCGCCGTCGATGCGGATGATCCGGTCGGTCATGGCCAGCGTCGTCTCGCGATGGGCGATGACGATGCGCGTCATGCCCAGCCGGCGGATGGCGAGGTTGATGATTTCCTCGTTGGTGCTGTCGAGGTGGCTGGTCGCCTCGTCCATGAGCAGGACCGAGGGCCGGCGATAGAGCGCGCGGGCCAGCACGATGCGCTGCTTCTGCCCGCCCGAAAGCGTGCTGCCCATGTCGCCGACCAGCGTCTCGTATCCCATCGGCATGGCGCGGATCTCGTCATGGATGGCGGCCATGCGAGCGGCGCGCTCCAGATCCTCGGCCGAGACCTGGGCCGCGAAGCCGGTGATATTGTCGATGATCGAGCCGGCGAACAGCCGATCCTCCTGCAACACGCAGCCGACGCGGCTGCGATAGGCCGCAAGGCCGATGGCGTCCAGCGGAACGCCGTCGATCAGCACCTGGCCCGAGCCGGGCCGGGCCAGCCCGGCCAGCACCTTCAGCAGCGTGGTCTTGCCCGCGCCCGAGGGCCCGGCGATGCCGACGCATTCGCCCGCCTCGATGCGCAGGCCGATGCCCTTCAGCACCTCGGGGTCGTTGTCGGCATAGCGAAAGCGCACGTCGCGCATCTCGAGCCGGGCGGGCTTTGCCGACGGGGGCGGGGCGGCGAGGGGGCGGCGCGCCTCTTCCTCGGGC
Organism: Paracoccus sp. FO-3; assembly: GCF_006386455.1. Taxonomy (NCBI): domain Bacteria; kingdom Pseudomonadati; phylum Pseudomonadota; class Alphaproteobacteria; order Rhodobacterales; family Paracoccaceae; genus Paracoccus; species Paracoccus sp. FO-3. The sequence continues at coordinate 12,306 of NZ_VCBQ01000011.1, forward strand.
TCGGCCATGGCGATGTCGGCGATGCGTTCGCCGTGCAGTGCCAGCATGCGGAATTGCAGCACGGTGTCGATGAAGCTGTTGATGCGGTCGGCGAACTGGTCCTTGTAGGCTAGGAAGGCCACGAACATGCCGACCGTCATGGCCGAGTCGATGATCGCCATCACCCCGAAATAGATGATCAGCAGCCGGTCGATGCCAAAGATCGAGGCCGCGCCCGACCGGAAATAGACGTCGAATTTCTGGACCCGCAGCTCGGCGTTCAGGCGCTCGACCAGGTGGTTGATCCAGGTGCCCTGGCGGCGCGATTCCAGGTTCAGCACCTTCACGCTGCCGATCCCGCGCACCGATTCCATGAAATGCGTGTTTTCCTGCGCGGCATGGACGATGGCCTCTTCGGACATGCGGCGATAGATGCCCCAGGTCGAAAGGCGCAGGACCGCGTAAAGCCCCACCCCCAGCAGCGCCAGCCACAAGAGCCAGCCGCCATAGAGCCACATCATCGCGATCAGCGCCAGCGACATCACCCCGTCCAGCAGCGCCGTCACCGCCGATGCGGTCACGGTGCGCTGGATCGAATCCAGCGACCCGAAGCGCGAGACGATGTCGCCGACATGGCGCTTTTCGTAATAGGCTAGGGGCAGGCGCATCAGGTGGTCGAACAACCCCACCTTCCATTGCAGGGCCAGGCCCGAGCCCGTCAGCAGGGTGATCCAGCTGCGCGCGAAGCTTGCCGCGACCTGCAATATCAGCAGGAAGGCCAGCGCGATGACCAGGATGGTCAGCAGGTCGCGGTCGGCCGCCACCACCACCTCGTCCAGGATCAGCTGGAAGCCGATGGGCATGGCGATCACGGTGATCTCCAGCAGCAGCGAAACCGCCAGCACCTGCGCCACCGCGGCGCCGATGCCGCGCGTGCGCCGGATCATGTCCAGGATGCTGATCCGCACCGTCTCGTCGCGCCGGGCGAAGCCGTCGGTCGGCCATGCTTCCAGCGCGATGCCGGTGAATTTCCGCGACACCTCGGCCATCGGCACCTTGCGCCGGCCGATGGCGGGATCGTGGATGGTGATGCCGCGCGCGCCGACGCGGGTCAGCACCACGAAATGGTTGTGGTCCCAATGCAGCACGCAGGGCAGGCGCAACCGGGACAGATCCTCCAGGTCCAGCCGCAGGGCGCGGGTCGCCAGGTGCAGCGCCTCGCCGATGCCGGCCAGATCCTTCAGCGTCGTGCCCTTCATCGAGGCCGAGAAGCGCCGCCGGATCGCGGGCAGGTCCATCCGGTGGCCGTGGTGGCCGGCGACCATGGCCAGGCAGGCCAGGCCGCATTCGGCCGCCTCGCTTTGCAGGATGACCGGCGTGGCCCCGAAAAGGCGCGCATTCAGCCGCTGGGGCAGGGCCTGCGTCATCCCGCACCGCCGGAAACGGCGCCCCGCAAGCCGTAGAGCGGTTCGAGGATCCATTGATACAGCGGCCGGGTCTCGACCAGCAGATGCGCCTCGACCTCCATGCCGGCCTGCAAGGGCTGCGCCTGGCCATAGGCGTTCACATGCGGCAGCCTGGGCTGGACGGTGACGCGGTAAAGCACCGGCGCGTCCTGGTTGTCGCGGCGCAGCTCTCCCAGCCCCTCGGGGCCCAGGCTGGCGCGCGAGATCACCGTGACCTCGCCCGGATATTGCCCGAACTTCTGATAGGGGAAGGCCCGATAGCGCAGCAGGACCGGCATGCCTTCGCGCACGAAGCCGATGGCCGATCCCGGTGCCAGCAGCTGCGCGACCAGCGGGCGGTTCTGCGGCACGATGGTCAGAAGCGGCGCCCCCGCCGCCACCGTCTGCCCGGCCAGGGTGATGATCCCGGTCACGGTGCCGTCGCGCGGGGCGGTGACGGCGACCTCGCGCCGGGCCTCGCTTTCCGAGATCTGCTGGTCGATGTCGAGGATCTGGCGCCGGATCTCGGCCGCCTGCGCCTGGGATTGCAGGTCGAAGGCGGCGATCTGGGCCTGCAGGTCGTTCACCCGGCTTTCCGCCTGCACCCTTTCGCGCCGCAAGGCGGGCAGCTGCGCGCGCTCGGCATAGAACACGCGCAGGCGCTGTTCGTATTCGGCCGAGACGGCGACCCCGCGCGCCAGCAGGTCTTTCTGCCGCTCGGCGAAGCCGGAAAACTCGCGCACCGTCGCTTCGAGCAGCTGCAACTGCTCGTCGATCTGCGGGATTTCACGCTGAAGATCGGCCAGCCGGGCCTGGATCGCCCGCTTCTCCAGCGCCCGCATCCGCCTGTCCCGTTCCAGCGTCCGGGTCAGTTCGACCCGCTTGCCGGCCAGGATCTCGGACACCGCGTCCTGGGTGGGGCCAAGCGCGGTGGTGACGTCGATGCTGAGCGTGTAGAGCACGTCGCCGCGCCGCACCTGCTGGCCTTCGCCGACGCGAAGCTCGGTGACCCAGCCCGATTGCGGGGCGGTGACGCGGGTCAGCCCGTCCTGCGGCAGGATCATCCCGCCGACCCGGACGCGGCGGGTGTAATCGGCAAAGGTGACGAACAGCACCATCGCAACCACGAAGGCAATCGAGAACAGGGCAAAGGCGACGATCGGGATGCGAGAGATCACCACCGGGCGCCCCAGCCACGCCTGGGCGCGCGCATGCAGCGATTCCGGCCGGAACAAGGGTGCCACGTCAGTTCACCGCTGGTTGATGCCGCCGCGCCTTGGGGCGGGCGGCACCTGTCATGCCGGAACCGGCAGCGGGCCCGGAATCGGCCCCGGTCCAGGATCGGGGGCCGGCATGGCGGGAAAGCGCGGCCAGGGCCGCGGCGGCGGCACGATCGGCCGGCGCGGGCGCTGTTTGGGCGGCGGAACCCCGTCGAGGCCGCCGCCGGCGATCCGCCCCAGCATGTCGTCGGGGATGAGGGTCAGGGTCATGTCGGGTCTCTCCCATATCGGCCGCGTTGCGTTCCCAAGGGTCGCAGCGCAAGGCGCCGGAGTCATTAGTGCGGATGTGCTATGTCGGCGCCCGCCCGATGCGCTAGACTGGGGATGAAGGGGGGAGGCCGAGCATGCCGGACAGCGCGCGGGACCGCATCGTTCTGGCGGACGACCATCCGGTCTTTCGCGACGGGCTGCGCCGGATCATCCTGGGCATCGACCCGACCGTCGCCATCGCCGAGGCCGCCAGTTTCGAGCAGGTGCTGCAACGCGCGCGCGACGGCGCGGCCCCCGACGCCTTCATCCTGGACCTGGTCTTTCCGGGTTTCGAGCCGTGCCAGTCGCTTTCCCTGCTGCGGCGGGAGTTTCCGGCAAGCTCGATCATCATGGTCTCGATGATGGACGACGGCGCCACCATCCAGCGGCTGATGCAGGCCGGGGCGGACGGGTTCGTCGGCAAGTCGCTGCCGGCCGAGGCGATGGCGCAGGCGATCCAGGCCATCCGCGCGGGCGAGCCGGTGATCGCCACCGCCGCCGCCGGCTGCGGGCCCGAGGTCGCGCCGGACGAGCCGTCGATCCTGGACCGGCTGACGCCGCGGCAGGTCGAGGTTCTTCGCCATCTCTCGGCCGGCTGCTCGAACAAGGAAATCGCCCGCAACCTGGGAATTTCGCCCTTTACCGTGCGCATCCACGTCTCGGGCGTGCTGCGCGCGCTGGGCGTGCAGACGCGGGCGGCGGCGGCGGCCAGGGCCGCGGCGGCGGGCCTGCCCGGCAGCTGAGGGTCAGGCCGCTGGGCCGGCGAATTTCTGCGCCATCAGCGCCGCGCGCAGCCTGGCGGGATGCACGGGCTTCGGCAGGATCGGCAGCGACTTGTCCGGCAGCTCGTCGGCGATATGCGCGGCGTCGTGGCCGGACATGATGATCGCCGGGACCGGCCGGCCCAGGGCCGCGCGGATGCGCTGGATGCATTCGCCGCCGGTCCCGTCCTCCAGATCCTGGTCGGCCAGGATCAGGTCGCAATCGCGCGGCAGGGCATGGGCCGAGGCCTCGTCCTCGACGATGCAGCCCCAGCTTTCCAGGATGCGGCGGGTGGCGCCCCGGACCTCGTCATGGTCCTCGACCAGCAGGATCCGCATCCCGGCCAGCGCCGTGGCGGGCGCCGCCACCGGGGCGGGCGCGGCCGCGACCTCCTGCGTCGGCTCCAGCCCGGAAATCTCGATCGTCGTGCCATGGCCGGGCACCGAGTCCAGCGCGACCTGCAATCCCAGCAGCCTTGCCATCCTGACGACGATGGGCAGGCCCAGCCCGATCCCCTCGCGCGTGCGGCGATGGCGGGGACTGCGATAGAACTCTTCGAAGATGCGGGCCTGTTCCTCGGGCTCGATGCCCGGCCCGCTGTCGCAGATCAGGACCGAGACCTGCCCGCCTCGCCGCCGGCACCCGATCACCACCTTGCGCCCCGGCGCGTATTTCACCGCGTTCGACACGAGATTGCCCAGCATCACCGCCAGGATCGCCCGGTCGGTGCGCACCGACAGCCCAGTGTCCACGACCCGCAGCGTCACCCCCGCCTTGTGCGCGGCGTCGCCGTGCTGGTCCGCCACATCGCGCAAAAGCGGCCCCAGCGCCACGACCTGCGGCCTGGGCACGATCCGCCCGCTGTCCAGCGTGGACACGTCCAGCAGCGAGCGGAACAGCGCCGACACCCCGTTCAGCGCCCGGTCGATGCTGTCCACCATCCTGGCCTGGTCCTGGTTCAGCCCCGACCGTTTCAGGCAAGAGGTGAACAGGCCGATGGCATGGATCGGCTGGCGCAGGTCGTGGCTCGCCTGGGCCAGGAAGCGCGATTTCGCCAGGTCGGCGCGCAAAGCCTCGTCATGGGCCCGGCGCAGCGCGGAGATCAGCGTATGGGCATAGGCCGGGACGACCAGCGCCATCAGCGCCACGGTGATCAGGAAATAGGGCAGCTCGCGCCAATACGGGCTGAACAGCCCGATGCCCAGCACGCTGAGCTGCGACAGCGTCATCGCGATCAGCAGGTAGCGGCGGCCATAGCGGATGCCATAGCCGATGGTGATCCACAGCAGCACCACGAAGACCGGCGTCATGGTCTGTCCCGCCACGCCGATCAGGAAGGCGGTGTTGCCGTAGTCCAGCGCCATCGCCAGGGCGCGCCGCCAGTGGCGCACCCCCGGCCTGGCCCGCGCCGACCAGTGGATGAACAGCGCGATGGCGAAAAGCTGCACCATCTCGAGCAGCAGGATGCCCTCGAGCGGCGGCCCGATCACGTCAAGCGCGATCAGCAGCCCGATATAAAGGGCGACGATCCCCGCCAGGGTCAGGCGGACGTTGCTTTGCCGCTGCTCGGTTTCGGCAAAGAACTCGTCGGATCTTGCGGGATGGGCGGGATGGGGCAGCCAGGCTGTCTTCATGCGGTCTCCGGTCCGGCGCTGCGGGCAGCGCCTGGGCAGGTTCCGGCCGATAGTCCATCTGAGCTAGATGCCTGATCCGGCCCGATCCCCAAGATTGATGGGGGGCACATGCCCCGTCAAGACAGGAGAGGACACCATGACCACTGTTCAACACCAGAGCCGGGATCTGCGTGAGCTGACTTCCGCCGAACTCGATGCCGTGGGCGGCGCCTGGAGCATCGGCTCGTCCGGGGACGGCGGCATCTCGTTCGAGATCGGCAATTACAGCGGCACGGTCTGGACCGACGGCGCGGCGATCGGGACGACCAGGAACGGCCAGTATCAGGTCACCTATTACCGCTGGTGAGCGCCATGGAGCGTGACACCGCAAACACCCGCACCGGCTGGCGCGAACTCGGCGGCGACGAGGCCGCGCTGGTCGCGGGCGGCAGGTCCGAGGGCGGCTGCATCAAGCCGGTCAAGCTGCCCGGCATCCCGCAAACCCAAGCAAAGTGAGGCATGACCATGCGCGAACTGAATGACACCGAACAGGGGCTGATCTCGGGCGGCAGCGGCGCGTCCGGCGACGGCGGCTTCGGCTATGGCCAGGTTCCGGGGTTCGACCTGGAAGGACCGAGGGGGCCGAACTACACCCATTCCTTCGGCAATGGCTGGAGCTTGACCTTTGGCTCCACCACCGACAGGTCGGCCCAGGGGATCGGGGTGCGCTATGTCTGGAAGTGACCCCGCGCCGCGTCCCGGCCCGCGGGCGCTCGACCCCGACCAGCTGAAGCTGGTCGCGGGCGGCGTGACCGAGGGACCGGACGGCAAGGGCTGCACGGAACCCCGCAAGGGCACGCTGGCGCAGCATTGACGAAAGGACGGCCCCGGTTCCGGCCGGGGCCTTCGCCGTCAGCGTGCTGCGGTCCCCGGCGAGCTGCATCCCGCTGAGCCAGGCCGGGGAAAGGCCGCGCGGGGCAGAGGGGCGAGGCCTGGGATGCCGGCGCGTTCACCATGATGACGCGGTGGCGCCGAGGCATCATGCCCGGCGATATGACGCTCGACGACTATGGCGCCCGCCGCCGCCATTACCCGCAACAGCTGGCCGCGCCGGTTCCATCAGCCCTTCCGAAAGCTGCGCACGAACCGGAAGATCGCGACGCCGGCCGCGACGGCATAGAGAAAACCGCCGATGAACATGATGCCGTAGATGGCGGCGAAGAGGTCGCGGTCATGCTCGTAGGTATGAGGCTCCAGCGTCGCGGAAAAGACGAACATCGCGATGAGATAGCCGATGGCATAGCCCAGCAGCCCACATGCGGGCACAAGCGCGACCAGCCCGACGATGAGAAGCGCGATCTTTTTCAGCATGGCGCGCCTCGCTAGAAATCCGTCAGGTGATCGAGCGAGAACCTGTCGGACCCGCTCTCGCAGATGTGCCAGTCCTTCTGGGCATTCGCCTCGTCCTGGCGGCCATGGCACCAGCCGCGTTCGTTCAGCGCCAGCCCGTAGATGATCATCGCCTTGCAGGCCACCACGACCTCGACGTCGCGGCTCGGGTTCCTGAGGCAGAGATCGCCGGCCTCGTGGTGAAGTTCCTTCAGCCGCTCGTCGCTTTCGGTCGCTTCGGCGAAAAGCTTTTCATCGGCCTGGGCCGGCAGGGGGCAGCCGGCTGCCGCGATCATTGCCGTGAAGCCAAGTGCGGTCAGGCGCATGGCCCTCCTCCTCTTCTTCCGAAAAAGTCGCATGGGCCGGGTTCATAGCACGGCCGCGCCTTGGGCGACACCGCCCGGCGATTTGCACGCTGCCTTGGGCGGTTCGCGGCCGATGGCATCTGCCGGGCAGGTCGACAGCGGGCGGATTTCACGTTAAAAGAGAATGTGTGATTCTCTTATGGAGGCGGGTATGAACGCCGACCAAACCGACACCACCGACCTGCCGCTGGTCGACCTGGACGCGACGGCCCAGGCCGAGATGGTCAGCACCGGCGCGGCGACGCCGATGGACCTGCTCACGGCCGCGATCACCCGATGCGAGGCGCTGAACCCGGCGCTGAACGCCCTGGCCTCGCTGGATGCCGATGCCGCCCGGCGGCGCGTCGAGGCGCTGGCGCCGGGTGGTGCCCTCCATGGCGTCCCGACCCTGCTGAAGGATCTGCTGGCCTGGCCCGGCCTGCCCATCGGGCTCGGCTCGCGGCTGATGGCGGGACAGGTCGCGCCGCAGGGCTCGGCCTATACCGAGGCGCTGGAGGCCGCCGGGCTGGTCGTGCTGGGCAAGACCACGACCTCGGAATTCGGGCTGCTGGGCACGACCGAGCCGCTGGCCACGGGGCCCACGCGCAATCCCTGGGATCTGTCGCGCTCGACCGGCGGCTCGTCGGGGGGCGCGGCCGCGGCGGTGGCTGCGGGGATGGTGCCGGTGGCGCATGGCTCGGATGGCGGCGGCTCGATCCGCGGGCCGGCGGCGCTGTGCGGCGTCTTCGGCTTCAAGCCGGGGCGCGGGCGGACCAGGCCCGCGGGCATCCCGCCCGAGGCGCCGCTGGCGGGCATCCTCAGCGATCACTGCCTTAGCCGCACGGTCCGCGACAGCGCCACATGGCTGCGCGCGACCGAGGCGCAGGGGCTGCCCGATCCGCTGCCCGAGGCATCGGCGCTGGCCGGAGACCCGCCGGCCGGGCTGCGGATCGGCTGGTTCGCGCGGGACTGTTTCGGCGAGCTGCCCGAGCCGGAGGTGCTGGCCGGGCTGGAGCGGACCGTCGCGCTCTGCCAATCCCTCGGCCACCGGCTCGTTCCCGTCGAGGGGCCGCGGCTGGACCGCGCGGTTGCGGGCCAGGCGATGTTCGACCTGATGGCGGTGACGACGGCGGGCATGATCGAGATGCTGGCGCCGGGACGCGAAGACGCCGCCGGCCTGCTGGAACCCTATACGCGCTGGCTGGCCGATCACGGGCGCGGCTTGGCCCCGCCGCGCATCGGCGAGGCGATGCAGGTGATCGCCGCCTCCGGCGCGGCGCTGACGGACTGCCTCGATGGGGTCGATCTGCTGCTGTCGCCGACCATTCCCTTCACCGCCTTCCCGCTTGGCACATTCGCCCCCGGCACGGCCAACGAGGTGCTGCGCGCCCATTTCGAGCGCAGCGCGGCCTATACAGCCCCGGCCTCGCTGGCCGGCTGCCCGGCGATGTCGGTGCCGCTGCATGTCGGCCGGTCCGGCTTGCCGGTCGGCAGCCATTTCGTCGCGCGGGCGGGCGATGACGCGCTGCTCTTTCGCCTTGCCTTCCAGCTTGAACGGGCCGCGCCGTGGCTGCCGCGCCTGCAGGCCCTGTCGCGGAGGCTGGCATGGCGCAAGTCCTGAAGGAGGGCCTGCGGGCACGGATCCTCCAGGCGGCGGGATCGGAATTCGCCGCCCGCGGCTTCGCGGCCGCGCGGCTTGCCGACATCGCCAGGCAGGCGGGCACGACGGCCAGCAACCTCTACAAATACGCGCCGGACAAGGAGGCGCTGTTCCTGCAAGTCGTCCCGCCGGAACTGGCCGCCCGCCACATGGACCTGCTGCGCGCCCGCCTGGCCGGGTTCGAGCAGGGCGAGGCCTGGACCTTGCTGACCGCCGACGGGTCGGCGGCGGCGGCCGGGTTGCTGGCGTTCTGGGCCAGCCATCGCCATGCGGTGGCGATCCTGATGAGCAATGCCCAGGGCACCCGCTACGAGACCATGCGCGAGCGGATGATCGAGGAGATGGCGACCGGCGCCATGCTGCGCTTTCCGCGCGGGAACGATCCGGCGCTGGCCTTCGTGCTGCGCCGGATCTTTTCGGCCACGCTCGACACGATCTCCGCCATCCTGCGGGAATACGAGCGGCCCGAGGACATCGGCGAGGCGATCCGCCATTTCTGGCGCTTCCAGCTGGCCGGGCTCCAGGCCCTGCTGGTCGAGGGAAGCCGGGAGCCAGGCCCACCGTGATGCCACCGGCAAATGGCTGGGGCCGCGCGCTGGCGAAGGGCCGGCCGGGCGGGCAAAGCGGCCCACGCCCGCCAGGATGATCCTCCTCATATTGCAAAGCAGCGTTCCTCGAGCGGACATGCGAATGCGATCCGGGGCTGGTGGCGGGGCAATCCTGGTCGGCCTCAAGACGGAAGCGGCGGGCTCGTTCCTGGCGGGCAGCTTGACGCCGCCGGGTCTTGCTGACGAAGTTCGACCCGGCCCCATGATGCAGGACGTGGCAAGGCGGCCGGAAACGATGCATGTTCGAGAGGCGGGAAGATGGCGACGGAACTGCTGATTGTGCTGGAGCTGCTGGCTGCGGCGATTGCGATGTTCGCCCTCAACCGGCCGCGCATGGACGTGGTCGCGATCCTGGCGCTGGTGGCCTTGCCGCTGACCGGCATCATCAGCCTCGACGAGGCGCTGGCCGGTTTCAGCGACCCCAATGTCATCCTGATCGCCGCGCTTTTCGTCCTGGGCGAGGCGCTTGTGCGCACGGGCGTCGCGCAGCGCACCGGCGATCTGCTGGTGCGCCGTGCCGGCGCGTCCGAGATGCGGCTGATCGTGCTGCTGATGGCGGTCGTTGCCGGGATCGGCGCCTTTATGAGTTCGACCGGCGTGGTCGCGATCTTCATCCCCATCGTGCTGCGGATCGCGGCGAAGATCGGGGCGGCGCCGGGGCGGCTGATGATGCCGTTGAGCGCGGCGGCGCTGGTCAGCGGCATGATGACGTTGGTCGCCACGGCCCCGAACCTGGTGCTCGACAGCCTGCTCAGGCGCGAGGGGTATCGGGGCTTCGGCTTTTTCGACTTCACGCCATTCGGGCTGCCGATCCTGCTGCTGGGGATCGGCTACATGCTGATCGCCCGCCGCTGGCTGGCGACCGACAGCCCGGCCAGCGTCAATCGGCGGCCGAGGCTTGCCGACTGGATCGCCAGCTACGGCCTGGCCGGGCGCGAGTTCCGCCTGCAGCTGTCGGCCCGGTCGGGGCTGGTCGGCAAGCGGCTCGACCAGCTCGATCTGCGCGGGACGGCGGGGATCAACATCCTGGGGATCGAGCGGTCGACCGCCTATGGCCGACGGCTGATCCAGCCGCGCGCCGACACCGTATTGCAGGCCGAGGACGCCCTGTTCCTGGACGTGTTCGGCGAAGGCACGGATATCGAGGCCTTCTGCACCAGCCATGGGTTGCGGCGCCTGCCCATTTCGGGGCGCTACTTCACCGACCACGCGCAAGAGATCGGCATGGCCGAGCTGATCGTGCCGCCCGATTCTCCGCTTGTCGGCAGAAGCATCGCGCAGTCGCGGTTCCGGTCGATCCACGGCCTTGCCGTCGTCGGCCTGCGCCGCGACAACCGGCCGATCCGGGATGTCGATGCGCGGACCGTGCTGCGCGGCGGCGACGTGCTGCTGTCGGTCGGTCCCTGGAGCCGGATCCGGCAGGTCCATCAGGGCCGGGATCTGGTCGTTCTGGCCCTGCCGGAAGAGATCGATGAGCTGCTGGAGGCGCCTTTCCGGGCCGTTCCCGCCGTCGCCATCCTTGCCCTGGTCGTCATGATGATGATTACCGGCATGGTTCCCAATGTGCTGGCGGCGCTGATCGGCTGTCTGCTGATGGGGCTTTTCGGCTGTGTCGACATGGCCTCGGCCTATCGTTCGATCCATTGGCAGAGCCTCGTGCTGATCATCGGCATGTTGCCCTTTTCGCTGGCGCTTCAGAAGACAGGCGGCATCGAGCTGGCAGCCGAGGCGCTGCGCGCCATGGTCGGGGATTCGACGCCCCGCGCCGCGCTGGCATTGATCTTCGTGACCACGACGGCGCTGGGCCTGTTCATCTCGAACACGGCGACGGCGGTGTTGATGGGGCCGGTCGCGCTGGCCCTGGCGTCCGACCTTGGGGTGTCGCCCCATCCTTTCGCGATGACCGTGGCGCTGGCGGCATCGGCCGCCTTCCTGACGCCGGTGTCTTCGCCGGTCAATACCCTGGTCGTAGGTCCGGGCGGCTACGGGTTCTGGGATTTCACCCGGATCGGTTTGCCGCTGGTCGCCATCGTCCTGATCGTCGCGATCGGGCTGGTGCCGGTGGTCTTCCCCTTCCATCCGGGATGAACGGGAAGCGGCCCGCCGGATCTGGCAAGGACGAAAGCCGCCGCGAAATCCGCGCCGCCATGACGGCTTTGCGGGGCGAAGCTGCCGGTCGGCTCTTGATGCCTCTGCCCGACAATGGTTAGAATTCCCGGCATCGACCGAGTGGCAACTAGGGTTCCGGGCGATCTGCCGCTGGACCGAGCGTTGCAGAGACCGGGGAAGTTCCCCGGCTGCACCCAAGGGACAAAAGCCCAGGGGAGGAGACGTCGAGATCAACCGCGCCGATGGCGCAAAGGGGGTCTCAATGACGCTTGCCTCGCTGCTTCTTGTCGTTCTTGCATCCTTCATCCATGCCAGCTGGAACCTGCTGGCGAAACGTGCCGCCTCGGTCGGGCCGGTGTTCGTCTTTGCCTATAACCTGGTCGCCTGCGTCGCCTATGCGCCATGGGTGATCTGGCTGCTGGCGCAGGGCGGCGTCGACTGGACCAGGGAAGGCATCGGCTTTGTCCTGCTCAGCGGGCTGATCCATCTGGCCTACAGCCTGTGCCTGCAGCGCGGCTACAGGGTGGCGGACCTGTCGGTGGTCTATCCGGTGGCGCGGGGGACCGGGCCGATGCTGTCCTCGATCGGCGCATTCCTGATCCTGGGGGAAAGCCCGACCGGCACGGGCCTGGTCGGGCTGGTCCTTGTCGTTCTCGGCATCCTGCTGATCGCCACCCAGGGAAGGCTGGCCGCCTTCACCCGCCCCGGCGGGCAGGCCGGGGTTCGATGGGGCACGGCGACGGGCGGGCTGATCGCCAGCTATACCGTGGTCGATGCCTATGCGGTGAAAGCCCTTGGCATCGCGCCGGTGGTGCTCGACTGGTTCTCGAACCTGCTGCGCTTCTTCCTGCTGCTGCCGCTGGTGCTCGCCAACCCTCGCCGTGCAATGGCGGCGATGCGGGGCCATTGGTGGACCGCCTTGGGCGTGGGGCTGCTGTCGCCGCTGTCCTATATTCTGGTGCTTGCCGCGCTGACGGGTGGCGCACCCCTCAGCCTTGTCGCGCCGATGCGTGAAATGTCGATGATGGTCGGCGCGCTGATGGGGATGCTGATCCTGCGAGAGGCGGTCGGCCCGTGGCGGCTGGCTGGTTGCGGCGTGCTGATCGCGGGCGTGATCCTGTTGTCGGCATCGTGACGACCGCGACGGTCCGCCATCGGCTCTGCGCATCATCGCAGGAGGTTCGGCCGGCCCGCTGCCTGCGCGCCCAGCCAGGGGCGGGTCCGGCGCGGATCTGCGCAAAGCGGTCGCCGGTGCTTGCCGCAAGGATGCTTCCGTATCGGCGCTAGAGGATAAACGCTTCATTGGAAGCGGCCCCGCCGCCGGATCAAAGAACGCCGCCGTTCTGGTGTCATGCTTCTGCGAGGTGGAAGCCGGGGCAGCGCGGCAGGAAGCCCTTCGGCATCGGGTTTACCGCCTGCGGCATTGGTCGAAGGATGGTCGGCTGGCATTCACGCAAATGCCGGATGGTATTGCCCTGCCTCTTGCCCGGACAGGGCCAGGGCCCTATTTTCCGGGGCGAAAGGACAGTTTCATGCATCAGTCGATCCGCAAGCGCTAAGGATCCGGTTTCCGGTTTCGCCACCTCTGCCTGCCGGCGGGGTGTCCTTTTGCACTTGCTGGACTGACATCATGAAAACCTTCCACACCTTCGACACCCCCGATGGCTGGGCTTCCGCCGCCGAGGCCTTCCGCGACGATTTCGCCACGGGCGAGCGTATCCAGGTCGCGCCATGGGGAGGCTATGCCATCCTGGGCCACCAGGAACTGGTCAGCCTCGCCCGCGATCCGCTGGCCGACGGCATGGCGCCCGATCCCGCCGCGATGGCGGATACGCCCGCGCTGCTGTCGCTGCTCGACCGGGCGCTTTTCACCAAATCCGGCGATGCCCACCGGACCCAGCGGGCCGCGCTGATCGTCGCCTTCAATACCGTGCCGCTGGCCGGGATCGCGCGCGAAGCGGTGCGGCGGGCGCTGCCCTCCGGCCCGGCCCGGATCGACCTCAGGGCCGGGCTGATCGCGCCGGTCGTGCGCCGGGTCTGGGGCGAGATCATCGGGCTTGACGCGACGGCGGCCCTGCAGCTGGAAGATACGGTGCGGGACATGGCCCATGTCCTGTCCCTTTCGCCCGATCCGGCCAAGGCCCATCTGGCCGAAGCGGCCGCCGGCAGGGTGCGGGATCTGTCGCTGGCGGCGCTGGAGGGCGGGACGCCCTTTTCGCGGAACCTGCGGGACCGGCTGGGCGACGGGCTGGCCGCCGACCTGATCGCGGGCATGGCCTTCGACGCCATCGAGTCGGCCGCCACCGGCCTGGACGCGGCGCTGCGGGTGGCCTTTGCGCATCGGCGCCAAGTGACGGCGACGGCGCAATGCGCCAACGAATGCCTGCGCCTGGCCAGCTCCACCCCCATGACCATGCGGCTGACGACGGGCAGGATTGCCCTGGGCGATCTGGCGATGCAGGCCGGGACCGTCCTGTCTATGGTCTGGGCCGCGGGCAATCACGATCCGCTGGCGTTTCCGGCGCCGGAAAGGTTCGACCCCGACCGCCAGGGCGCGCGCCCGCTGATGTTCGGCATGGGGCAGCATGCCTGCCTGGGCCACGCGATCATCCGGGCGACCTTGGTGCAGCTGCTCGGCGTCCTGGAGGCATTCGCCCCCGAGGCCGGCACCCGGCCAGCGCGCTGGTCGCCGTTTGCGAAGGACTCTCTGCCCGCCCTCGGCATCCGTTTCGAGGGCTGATCGCCGCGGGCGGATCGGTCCATGAATGCCGCAGCCCACTCATGGCCCTTTCCTGGGGCGATGCAGATCGCGCCTTGTTTGCAGCGGGTCGCACATTGCCCGAGTTCCCGACTTTCGCCGCGGGGGCTGCGGCCGATGCTGCGATTGGCAGCCCGCATCGGCCGTGCCAGAGTGAGGAAGAAGACCCGCGACAGAAGCAGCCGATGACGACGGCACCGCAGCATGGTCCCTCTGGTCCCGAGCCGGATCGGTGTGCCGCTGGCCGGGGAGAGGCGGTCCCTGCCACGGCCCGGACCGGGCGCGCTGGGGTTGGGCGTCGATCCCTGTCGTGGATGGCGAACCAGCCCGCCGGATCGAAGGGGGGACGGAAGGGCGAAACAGGAAAGGAAAGCATCATGAAGGAACTGCCGCTGAGCCGCGCCTTCACCCTGATCGAGCCGGGGCCGGTGACGCTGGTCACCACGCATGACGGCGCAAGGGACAACGTGATGACCATCACCTGGACCATGGTGATGGATTTCACCCCGCGTTTCGCCATCACCACCGGGCCATGGAACCATTCCTGGACCGCGCTCAGCGAGACCGGGGAATGCGTGATCGCCATCCCGACGCTGGACATGATCGACACGGTGATCGGCATCGGCACCTGCTCGGGCGCCGAGGTGGACAAGTTCCAGCGGTTCGGCCTGGCGCGCCTGCCCGCCCGCCATGTCCGCGCACCGCTGATCGGCGACTGCCTTGCCAATATCGAATGCCGCGTGGTCGATATAATCGAGCGGCACGGCATCGTCGTGCTGGACGGGCTGGCGGCTTGGTTCGACGGCGACCGTCAGGAAACGCGGACCCTGCATGCGGTGGGCGACGGCACCTTCGTCGTCGACGGAGACAGGCTCGACCGAAGGGAGGCGATGCGGTCGAAACTGCCCGAGGGGATATAGACGGAACCTTGCGGAGACCGGCGGCCGAGGGTGTATCAAAGCTCGGTATCCGGGAAGGCTTGCGAAGGCGAGTTCGGTGTCACGCCTCAGGGCCAGATCGTGCTTGACGTCATGGATGACGGGCGCGGCCTTTCGGCGGGCAACGAGGCGCGGATCTTCGAGCCGTTCTTCACCACCCGCCGCGCCTCGGGCGGCACCGGCATGGGCCTTGCGGTGGTGCGCAACCTGCTTGCCGCCCACCGTGCGGGCATCACGCTGTGCTCCCGCCAACCAACCCGGTTTCGCATTACCTTCGCCCCCGGCGCGACAGGCTGAGCCCCGCGCTCGACGGACCCAAAGCATGATACTGCCCGGCCCTGCCGGTTGCCGGCAGCGCTTCCCGACCCCGGCAGCGACGACAAGCCGGTCAGGACCGATCCGCGGGCTTGTTCGTGATCGCGCTGGGGACATTGCTGCGGATTTCGCCATCCTCATTAGGCCGGGGGCGGATCAAGCCATGCGACGGAGCGGCCCCATCCCCGTTCGGGGGCGACCATGTTCCGTTTCGGCGATTGCCCTTGGCGCTCATGCGGGCTGGTCATGCAGGGTGCAAGCTGCAACCCGCCGGCGGGCGTCCCATCCTTCCCTTTCCAGCCGCGGCAGGAACCCCTTTTCGTGGCTCGTCGGAAAGCTGACGGCCGATGTCGCATTGCTGCTGCGCCGGAACAAGGGCGCGGGACAGGATGCCCGCGAATGCCGAAATGCGTCCCCATCGGAAGGTTTCTCAAGAGGTTGCCGAGAATGCTGAAAGAACGGATAGCGGGTTTGCTCGACCAGCGCCGGCCCGGCCATTCCTTGCCCCGCGACTTTTATGTCGACGACGAGATCTTTCGCGCCGACATGCAGGCGGTGTTCGAAACCGACTGGATCTTTGCCTGCAATGTGGTCGAGATTCCGCGCCCCGGCGACTACCTGACGCTGAAGGTCGGCGACAATCCCGTCGTCGTGCTGCGCGACCGCGAGGGCGGGATCGCGGCCTTTCACAACAGCTGCCGCCATCGCGGCTCGCTGATCTGCCAAAAGGAGAGGGGGCGCGCGAACCGCCTGGTCTGCCCCTATCACCAATGGGTCTACGAGCTGGACGGCAGCCTGATCAATGCCCGCCAGATGCCCGAGGATTTCGACAGGGCGGCCCATGGCCTCGTCCCGGTCCATGTCGAGGTGATCTGCGGCATGGTCTATATCTGCCTTGCCGACGAGCCGCCCTCGCTGGCGCGCTTCCGCGCCGGGGTCACGCCCTATATCGCCCCGCACAGGCCCGACCGCACCAAGGTCGCCTTCACCTCGACCATCGTCGAGGAAGCGAACTGGAAGCTGGTGATCGAGAACAACCGCGAATGCTATCACTGCGCGGGCAACCATCCCGAACTGCTGGTGACGCTGGTCGAATTCGCCCTGCCCGACGATCCGCTGGTCAAGGCGCAGTTCCAGGGGCTGATGGACCGCTCGGCCGCGCGTTGGGACGGGCTGGGGCTGCCGCACAAGCCGGCCGAGGGCGGCGTCGAGTTCCGCTGCATCCGCTTGCCCTTCAACGAAGGTTGCCTGTCCTTCACCATGGACGGCAAGCCCGCGTGCAACAAGCTTCTGGCCGATTTCACCGAACCCGACCTGGGCTCGGTCCGCATGTTCCGGGTGCCGAACAACTGGAACCATTTCCTGTCCGACCACATCCTGCATTTCCGGGTGCTGCCGCTGTCGGCGAACCGGACCGAGGTGCGCACGACATGGCTGGTCCACGAGGATGCGGTCGAGGGCGTGGATTACGACCTTCGGCGCCTGACCGAGGTCTGGCTGGCCACCAATGACGAGGATCGCGTGCTGGCCGAGAACAACCATCGCGGCATCCTGTCGCGCGCCTACCGGCCCGGACCCTATGCGCCTTCCGAGTTCATGCTGAACAATTTCTCGGAATGGTATGCGGGCAAGATGGGTGATTTCACCGGCGGCCCGCAGGCGCGGATCGCGGCGGAGTAAGGCGCATGGACATGCAAGCCCCTTCAACGGCCCTGCTGTCGCTGTCCTGCATCGCCGTCCGCGACGAGACGCCCACCGTCAAGACCTTCCGCCTGCGCGCAGGCGGCGGCCCGGTGGGTTTCGTGCCCGGCCAGGCGCTGGTGCTGAAGGTGCCCTTGCCGGGCGGTCCGGTCTGGCGCAGCTTCACCATCTCGGGCGGCGCGGGGGGCGATCTTGAACTGACGATCAAGGCGCAGGCGCCGGGCGGCGCGACCCGCTGGCTGCACGGGAACCTGCGCGAGGGCAGGGGTATCCAGGCCCGCCCTCCGCGCGGCGCCTTCACCCTGGGGCTGCGCGGCAACGACCGGCTGGCCTTCGTCTCGGGCGGGTCGGGGGCCACGCCGATGATGGCGATGCTGCGGCATCTGGCGGACACTGATCCCGAGGCCGATCTGGTGTGGTTCCACGCCGCCCGCGATCCGGCCGAGGTGCTCTTTGCCCGCGAACTGGCCGAGATGCAGGGCCGGATGCCCAACCTGGCGGTGGCGGTCAGCGTCAGCCAGGCCGCCCCCGGCTGGTTCGGCTATCGCGGGCGGATCAACCGGGCGCGGCTGGCCGCCGCCATCCCCGACCTGGGGCGACGCGAGGTGTTCTGCTGCGGCCCGCAGGGCTTCATGCACGAGGTCCGGCTGATCCATGCCGCCGAGGGTGGCGCGCGGGCGCAGTTCCACACCGAAAGCTTCGGCGGTGCCGACTTGGCCCCGCCGCCCATGGCCACCGCCGCCGTGGATGGCCCCGGTTTCGGCCTGACCGTGAACGGCCGCGCCATCGGCATCCGCCCGGACGAGACGCTTCTGCAGGCCAGCCTGCGCCAGGGGGTCGTCATCCCCTGCGGCTGCGGCGCAGGCATGTGCGGCACCTGCATGGTGCGGATCGTCTCGGGCCGGGTCGACAGCCGGCCGAACGGCGGGCTGACGCCGGAAGAGGCGGCCGAGGGCTATGTGCTGGCCTGCTCGACCCGCGCGGCGTCGGATGTCGAGATCAAGCTGGCCTGACACCCGGATCACGGTCGGATTCCTTTCCCTTCCGGGCGGAAACCTGCTGTCGGCGGGGCTGGCCTTGCCCCAAGGATGACCCTGCGGCGATGCCCGCCGACCAGCCACCAGAGGACGCAAGATGACCACAGACCCCCGATCCGTCGCCGGCAAGCGCCTTGAGATCGCGGAACGGACCCAGATCCTGATCGTCGGTGCCGGCCCCGCCGGGATCGCCGCCGCCCGCCACGCGCATCGGGGCGGCGCGCAGGTGATGCTGGTCGACGAACATCCCGTGCCCTTCGAGACCATGGGCGAAAGCGTCCCGCAGATCTGGGGCGGCCGGATGGGCGGCGCGGTCCGCAACCGCAACGCCATGACCGAACGGATGCTGGAGGCGCGGCCCGATCTGGTCGAACTGTTCGAGGCCGGCATCGACATCCGCCTGGGCACCGCCTGCTGGGGGCTGTTCGCCAACCAGCCCAACCTGGGCTGGATGCCCGGCCTGGTCGCCGGGCTGGTGGACGAGGGCCAGGGCAGCCATCTGGTCGGCTTCGACCAGGCGGTGGTGGCGAGCGGGCGGCGCGACATGGGGCTGGCCTTTCCCGGCTGGGACCTGCCCGGCGTGCTGGGCGCTGGCGCCGCGCTGATGCTGGCGCGGCTTTACGATGCGCTGGACAGCCGGCGCGCGGTCATGCTGGGCTCGACCCCCGAGGCGCTGCTGGCGGCGCTGGACCTGATCGACGCGGGCGTGACCATCGCCGCCGTGATCGAACAGGCCGCCGCCCCCGCCGCGCCCGAGGATCTGGTCGCGCGCATCCGCGCCGCCGGGGTCGAGATCGTCACCGGCGAAGCGCCGCGTGGCGTCACCTCGGACGCGGATGGCGTCACCGGGCTGGTGCTGCGCAACCGCACCATCCCTTGCGATTCCGTGCTGCTGGGCGTGGGCGCGGTGCCGATGATCGACCTGCTGCATGCCGCGGGCGCGCGCTGTGCCTTCGACAATGATCGCGGCGGCTTCGTGCCGCTGCTGGGCGCGGGCGGCGAAACCAGCCTGCCCGGCATCCGCGCCGCCGGCGACTGCGCGGGCATCTGGCCCGCGAAAACCGCCGATCCCGTGCTGGCCGAGGCGGAGGGGCGGCTGGCCGCCGGGGCCGCGCTGGCGGCGCTGGGGCTGGCGGATGCTCCGGCCGAGAACGCGCCGCAGCCCGGCCCCGCCGCCGATCTGGGCGAATACCGCAAGGCCTGGGTCCGCGCCTCGGTGGTCGAGGCCGTGGCCGAGATGCCGGTCTGCCAATGCGAGGAGGTCACGGCGCGCGAGATCCTGGAGGTCAGCCCGCCGCGCTATCTGAACGCGCCGCATCTGCCGAACCTGACGCGCAGGCTGACCCAGATCCTGGGCGAGGGGCCGCCCGATCCCGACCAGATCAAGCGGCTGACCCGCGCCGGCATGGGCCCCTGCCAGGGCCGCCGCTGCCGCGAGCAGATCCAGGCGCTGCTGGCCTTGCAGGACGACCTGTCGCTGGGGGTGGTGCCGCTGGCCGGCTATCGCAGCCCGGTCCGGCCGATCAGCCTGGCCGCCGCCGCCATGCCCGAGGATCCCGCCATCGCTGCCGCCTGGGATTCCTGGTTCGGCATGCCGCGCCAATGGGTCCCCTTCTGGGATGTCGAGGAACATTACACGGTCGCCGCGCTTGCGACGGAGAAGGAACATGTCAGCGAATAACCCCATCCCCGGCATCGACGCCGGCGACGACAATCGCGGCGCCCCGGTCATCGTGATCGGCGGCGGCGTCACCGGCCTTTCCACCGCCTTCTGGCTGGCCGAGGCGGGGGTCGACGTGCTGGTGCTGGAACGCGGCATTACCGGCTGGGAGGCCTCGGGGCGCAATGGCGGCGGCTGCTCGCACCACCACAGCCCGCTTTTCGCCGAGGAACAGCGGCTGTGGCCGATGATGGACGAATTGCTGGGCTATCCGACCGAGTTCCGGCCGAACCGCATCCGCATCGCGCTGTCGCCCGAGCAGTTCGCGCTTTACGGCCGCGCCGTGGCCAATGCCCGCAAGCAGGGCTTCCGCGCCGACGACCTGGATGCGCAGACGGTGCGCGAGCTGGTGCCGCTGGCCGGGGACAATGTCCATGCCGGGCATTACTATCACTTCGGCGGCCATGCGAACCCGCACCGCACCGTGCAGGCCTATGCCTGGGCGCTGCGCGACCGCGGCGGGCGGCTGCGCCAGCACGTCACCGTCACCGGCTTCCGGCGACAGGGCGACCGGGTGACGGCGGTCGAGACCGACAGGGGCGTCTTCGGCTGCGACCACCTGGTCATCGCGGCGGGCCCGCAGACCGGCCGGCTGGCCGCGATGCTGCAGGTGGACATCCCCATGCGCGCCGCCCGCGCCGAGATGATCGTGACCGAGCCCCTGCCGCTGATGCCGCTGGGCGGGATCGACGGCAACGGGCTCTATGGCCGCCAGACCCTGCGCGGCAACCTGGCCTATGGCGGCGGCCCGCATGAATGGGTCGAGACCGAGGAGCAACCGGGCGGGCCGCGCCCCTCGACCCCGCTGGCGGGCAGCATCGCCCGGCGCGTGGCCGAGCTTTTGCCCAAGGCCGCCCATGCCCGCGTCATCCGCAGCTGGGCTGGCATCATCGAGAACACCCCCGACGGCCGCCCGGTCATCGACCGTCCGGCACCGTGGCAGAACCTGACCGTCGCCACGCTGTCCGGCGTGGGCTTCGGCCTGTCGCCGGCCTCGGGCCGCGCGCTGATGCAGCTGGTGATGCGGGGACATTGCGATTTCGCCGATCTCTCCAGCCTGCGGCTGGCCCGCTTCGACCGGCTGGAGCCGGACTGGGACGCGCTTCAGGGCTGGCTGCCCGCCGCGATGGCCTCGGCCTGATGGGAACGGCTTGAAGCAGGGCGACTTGAAGAGCGGGGCGGCTTGACCGAACATGGCGCATCGCAACCCGGATCCGCCGATGTTCTACCATGACGCGGGCGAGCCCCTGTGCTTCGCCTTCCTGATGATCGAGGGGCTCTCGATGCTGAGCCTTGCCTCGGCGACGGAACCCTTGCGCGCCGCGAACCGCCTGCTGGGGCGCGACGCCTTTCGCTGGGATCTGTGCAGCATCGACGGCCAGCCGGTCATGCCCTCCTCGGGCATCCCGTTTCCGGCCATCCCCGTCGACCAGGCGATCGAGCGCAACCACGCCCTGTTCATCTGCGGCGGCGCGCGCGTCGATCCCCAGGACGAACGCCCCTATCTTGCCGCGCTGCGGCGGGCGGCGCATCGCGGCCGGGCCATCGGCGCCCTGTCCACGGCCAGTTACCTGCTGGCCAAGGCCGGGCTGCTGGACGGCTATCGCTGCACCATCCACTGGGAAAACCGCGCCGCCTTCGAAGAGGATTTCCCCCACCTGCCGATCACCGGCACGCTTTACGAGATCGACCGCAACCGGCTGACCTGTTCGGGCGGGACGGCCTCGATGGACCTGATGCTGCATATCATCGCCGACCTGCACGGGCGCGACCTGGCCAACGGGGTCGCCAACCAGTTCCACCATGCCCGCATGCGCGATGCGGGCGAGAACCAGCAGGGCGGCCGGGCCGAACAGATCGGCACCCTGCCGGGGACGATGCAGATGGCCATCCGGCTGATGCAGGCCAATATCGAGACGCCGTTGCAGATCGAAAGGCTGGCCGCGCTGACGGGGGTCAGCGAGCGGCAGATGGAGCGCAACTTCCGCAGCTTCCTGGGCATGACGCCGGCGCGCTGCTACCTGTCGCTGCGGGTCGAGCGCGCGCGCGAGATGCTGCTTTACACCGAACAGCCGATCATCGACATCGCGGTCGCCACGGGCTTCGCCTCGACCTCGCATTTCTCGAAATGGGTCAAGGAATTCTATGGGATACGCCCCAGCGAGATGCGCGAACAGGCACGCGCCGCGCGGGCCCGGTCGCGCCGCATCGCCTGAGCCGCCGCTCAGGTCGCGCCCAGCAGGCCGAACAGCGCCCCCGTGCCGCCGCCGTCGCCCAGCCGGTCCACGGCCCTTTCCAGCTCGGCGGCGCGGATCTCGCCCAGAACCGGCGCGGCATAGGCGCGGAACTTGGCGCGCACCGCATCCGTCGTTGCCGGCGCCTCGGGGTCGCCCGCCGCCTCGGTCGGGCCGGATTCCAGCACCTGGCCGCTTTTCATCACCAGCCGCACATCGGCAAAGCGGCGGGCCGGGAAGGCGGCATTGAAATCCTCGCGCTCGGTGACGGTCATGCCGGTGGCAAGGGCGCGGATCAGCGGGTCGGCCAGGCCGTCCTCGGCCACGTCCGCGGGATCGATGCGGCCCCGCACCAGCGCCACGGCGGCAGGATAGGCGGTGGAATACTGCGCCTCTTCGGTGCTGGCCGGATCGCGGGTGGCAAGGCGGCGGGACTGGTGGAAGGTGGCGATCTCGATCCGCTCGACCTGATCGGCGGCCACGCCATGCCGCGCCCGCAGGTCCAGCACCGCCTGCACCGAGGGCTGCGCCCAGCGGCAGACCGGCCAGGGCTTGAAATACTGCTCGGCGATGCGCCAGGTCGTGCCCAGATCGGCCCACAGGTTGGCGACATCCGCGCCCTCGACCGTGATCGCCGGGGCGCCGGTGAAACCATCCGCCGCCAGATAGGCGGCCGAGACCCCGGCCATCGCGCCCCAGCCCGAGCCGTCCTTGACCATGGTCGGGTGGTCGATGCAGCGCATCATCTGGCTGCGCGGGCCGTGATATTCGGCGATGCCGATGGCCTCGCGTGTCCTGGCGCCGTCCAGCCCCAGCACCCGCGCGCCCAGCGACGCCGCCGCAACCGCGATCCAGGCACCGGAGGTGTGATAGTCGCAGGCGGTGCGGTGCAGCGCGATGCCCGCGCGCGTCCCGATCTCATACCCGATGACCAGACCGGCCAGAAGCGCGCGGTCGTCCGCCCGCCCCTCGGCCTGCATCAGCGCCAGCAGGGCGGGCAGGCTGCCGCAGCCGACATGGCCCTTGGTCAGCTTGTGGCCGTCATGGCCGTCCAGCGCGTCGATGGTCATGCCGCCCGCCAGCGCCGCGCCCGCCGGGCTGACCATGCGGCCATCCATCAGCATCGGGGCCGCGCGGGTGCCCGCGCCGAAATGTGCCGCCGCGTGGTCGCGGACGATGCGCGACAGCCGCGTCCGGCTGCCGCCCGCCGCGACCCCCAGCAGGTCCAGAAGCCAGCGGCGGCCCAGGTCCAGCACCGCATCCGGCATGTCCGCCGCGCGCATGTCGTGCAGGAAATCGTGAAAGGGCGATGTCATGATGCCCTCCTCAGGCAGCCGGTTGCGTGGCGTGGCGCGCGACCAGTTCGCGCCGGAGCACCTTGCCGCTGGGGTTCAGCGGCAGGCTTTCCAGGAACTCGTAGCGGCGGGGCCGCTTGTAGGGCGCCAGATCCTCGCTGGCCTTGCAGAATGCGTCCAATGCCTGCGGGCTCAGCGCCGGGTCCGAGCGGACGACGAAGGCCGTCACCGCCTGGCCCCATTTCTCGTCCGCCAGCCCGACGACCGCCACCTCCTGCACGCCGGGGCAGCGATAGAGGATCTCCTCGACCTCGCGCGGATGGATGTTCTCGCCGCCCGAGACGATCATGTCGTCGGCCCGGCCATGGAAATAATAGAACCCGTCCCGGTCCTGGCTGAACAGGTCGCCGGTATAGATCCAGCCCGCCTTCAGCTTCTTCTGCGTCTCGAAGGGGTTGTTCCAATAGCCCTGCATCGCCTGCGGGCCGCGCACGATCAGCTGGCCCACCTGCCCGCGCGGCACGGTTTCCGAGGGCGGCACCTCGCGCAGCGGGTCGTCGGTCACGATCCGGCATTCCGAAATCAGCGTCGGCTTGCCGCAGGATCCCAGCTTGCGCAGCGCGTCCTGCGGATGCAGCACCAGCGTCAGCGACGCCTCGGTCATGCCGTAGCCGTTGAAGATCGCCGGGCAGAACTCGGCCATCACCCGCGCCATCGTCGCGGCGGAAATGGCCGCGCCGCCGGTGGTGATCAGCCGCAGCGAGGACAGATCCTGATCGCGGAAGCGCGGATGAAACAGCATCTCCTGGATCTGGGTGGGCACGGCGAACAGCGTGGTGATGCGCTCGGCCGCGATGGTGTCCAGCGTCTTTTCTGCTTCGTAACGGCCGATCACGACATTGGTGCCGCCGACCAGCAGGTGCGGAATGAAATAGGCCTGCATCCCGCCCACGTGGTAAAGCGGCGCGATATGCAGCGCATTGTCGGTATGATTCAGCGAATATTCCATGACGCAGTTCATCGCGATGGCGATGTCGTTGGCATGGGTGTGGATCACCCCCTTGGGCCGACCCGTCGTCCCCGAGGTATAGACCAGCGAGGAAATCGCATCCCCCGAGGGAATGATGCGCGGCTCGTCTCGGTCCGCGGTCTGCTCGGCCAGGGTTTCGAAATGCAGGTGGCCGGCGGGGATATGCGCCCGGTCGTAGGCGCAGCCGATGAAATCATGGACCGAATGCATCTGCGCCGCGATCCTTTCGACGTTCCCGGTCAGGCTGCGGCCATAGATCAGCACGCGGGCGCCGGAATCCTGCAGGATATGGGCGGCCTCGCCCGCCGAAAGGCGGAAGTTCATCGGCACCGCCACCGCACCGAGCATCTGGCAGGCGAAATAGGTCGTCACCGAGTTTTCCGAGGTGGAGACATAGAAGGCCACGCGGTCCCCCGGCCGCACCCCCAGGTCGGACAGCGCCTGCGCAAAGCGGCGCACGCGGGCCAGCCATTCGGCATAGGTCCAGCGCCGGTCCTCGAAGACCAGGGCCAGGTGATCCGGGTAGCGGTCGGCGGAAGCCTCGAGAATGCGGGCGATATGCATCGGTTTCCCTTGCCTGTCACAGATTGGGACGGATCGCCGGCATCTCGCGCGCCGCGATCAAGTATTTGCACATCTCGGAGCTGCCGCCGACGATGGGCAGCGCGCGGGCGTCGCGGTAAAGCTGCTCGACCCGGCCGTATTGGCGGGTGACGCCGTCGCCGCCCAGGATCTGCACCGCGCGGTCGGAACAGAAGACGGCGGTCTCGGTCGCGACCAGCTTGGCCTGGCTGGCCTCGCGCATCAGATCCTTGCCGCCGATGCCGCCGTCATGCATCCTGGCCGCCCGCTGGGTCAGCAGTTCGGCCGCGTCGATCCGCCAGCTCATCTGCGCGATCATGTCCCAGATCAGCTGTTTCTGGCCCAGCCGCTCGCCGAAGCTGACGCGGCTTTGCGCGTGGTCCCGCGCCAGGTCGAAGGCCGCGCGCGCGACGCCCAGGCCCGAGCCGCCCAGGATCACCCGCTCGAAGTTGAAGGCGCCCAGCATGATGCGGAAGCCGGCATTCACCTGTCCCAGCAGGCTTTCCTCGGGGACGCGGACCCCGTCCAGCGCGACCTCGCCCACGACCGAGCCGCGCCGGCCCATGAAGTCATAGAGGCGGGGAAAGGACAGGCCGGGGGTATCGGCGGGAACCAGCACCGCGCTCATGCCTTTTTGCGGGGCGGCGTCGGGATCGGTGATGCCCCAGACGATATAGACATCGGCCTTGGTCGCGTTCGAGATATAGCGCTTGAACCCGTCGATCACCCATTCGCGGCTGGCCGCGTCAAAGCGGATCGCGGTTTTCATGCCGGCGCTGTCGGAACCGACATTCGGCTCGGTCATGCAGATCGAGCCGACGGCGCGGCCTTCCAGGATCGGCGTCAGGTAGCGTTCGCGCAGCGCCGGCCGGGCATGGCGATGGATCGGATAGGCGCAGGACAGGGCCGTGGCGATGGTCGTCTCGAAGGCGTAGTTCAGATAGGCGGCCTCTTCCGAGACGATCACCGCATGGGTCAGGCCGGGCCGCGACAGGCTGCCCGCGTAAAGGTCGGGGAACATCAGCTTCAGATAGCCGGCCTCGCCCAGGGCCCGCGCGACTTCCAGCTGGGCCGCGAAATCCTGGTCGCGCTCGATCCGGTCCACGCGCGGGGCCAGTTCGCGGGCCAGGAAATCGCGGATCTCGGCGCGGAAGGCCCGGTCCTCGTCATTCAGGAAGAAATCGCGCATCGTCGTCTTGCCTCATTCGCGGACGAAATCCGGGACGCCCAGGGTGTCGATCAGCCGCGCCGTCTCGCGCTGGACCAGCGCCAGGTTGCTGTCGCGCACGGTGGGCAGCAGGTGGCGCGCGCGGCGCAGCACGTCGTAATCCAGCGTCGCGGCGATGATCTCTTCGCCGGAACCGGCCACGGCCAGTTCGCGCCCGAAGGGATCGACGATGCGCGAACCGCCCCAGAAGGTCAGGTCGCGCTCGGTCCCGGTGCGGTTCACCATGACGACCGGAGCGCCATAGATCATCGCATAGAACCGGCAGGTCAGCGCCCAGCCGCCAGGGTTGTCGAAATCGGCGCCCACCGCCTCCTCGCCGGAACTGACCGGGCAGATCAGCAGGGTGGCGCCATGGAGGAAGGCCAGATGGGTCAGCGCCGGGTTCCAGACATCGGCGCAGATCAGCAGGCCCGCGCGCCAATGCCCGACCAGCTCGCAGGTCTCGACGAAGCGGCCGGGCGCGTAATGCTTGCCTTCTTCCAGCTTGCCATAGGTGGGCAGGTTCACCTTGCGGTGCAGATGGATCATCCGCCCGTCGCAGAGGATCGCGGCCGCGTTGTAGAATTGCGCGGCCGGCCCCTCCTCGATGAAGCCCAGCGTCACGGCCATCGGCCCCGCCGCCTCGGCCAGCCGCTGCAGCCGCGGATCCTTGCGCGACATGGCGGCGTCCAGCAGGTTCTCGGAGCCGTAATGGCCGGTCAGGGACAGTTCCGGCATGACCAGCATGTCCAGCCCGGCCTCGCGCCCCCGCGCGATCCAGTGCAGGTGGCGGTCCAGATTGGCGTCGACATCGCCGATCTCGCTGGAGAATTGCGCGGCCCCGATGGTGATCGTCTTGCTGGTCGTCATCGCCCCGGCCCTTTCGCATCACCACCCCGAGGGCAGGGGCGCAGCCGCCCCCGCCCGTTCCACCTCAGATAAGGCCGTTATCCTGCAGGAACTTCGCCGCCGCATTCTCGACCGAGACCTTGTCCACGTCGACGCTGGCATTCAGCGCGGCCATGACCTGATCGTCCAGCTTGGCCGAGACCTCGTTCAGCAGGTCGCCGATGCCGGGGTTCGCCTCCAGCACCTCGGTGCGGATCACGGGCGCCAGCGCATAGCTGGGGAAATAGCCCTGGTCGTCCTCCAGCACGGTGAAGTCGAAGGCGGGAATGCGGCCGTCGGTGGCAAAGACCAGCCCCACGTCGACCTGCCCGTCCCGCAGCGCCTGATAGACCAGCCCGGTATCCATGCGCTTGACATTGGCGCGGCCGAACTCGAAGCCGTAAGCGGCCTCCAGCGGCTTCAGCCCATCCGGGCGGGCATAGAATTCGGCGTTGGAGCCGAAGCTGAGCGCCTGGCCGCCATTGATCGCCCCGGCCAGGTCGGAAATGGAGGCGATGCCCTTTTCGCCGGCATCCGCCGCGCGCATCGCCAGGCCATAGGTGTTGTTCGCCTGGGACGGGTTCAGCCAGACGATGCCCTTCTGGGCGTCCAGTTCCTTGACCGTGTCATAGGTCTGCTGGGGGTCCAGCTTTTCCTCGATCTTGTTGTAGGTGATCAGCGAAGTGCCGGTATATTCCCAGTAGACGTCGATCTGGCCGTTCTCCATCGCCTGGCGCACCGCGGCCGAGCCCATGCCGGCGCGATTGTCGACCCTGTGGCCGTTCGCTTCCAGCACCTGCTGCGTGATGGCGGACAGGATCTGCTGTTCGGTGAAGTTCTTGCCGCCGACGACGATGTCGGCCGCCTGCGCGCCGGTCGCGAATGCTGCGAAGGCAAGTGCGGCAAGGCCGGATTTGACAGTGATGTTCATGGTGTTAGCTCCCTTTGGTTGTTGGTTTTGTTCCGCCTTATCGAAGCGGATTCACGCCCTTCGGGATCAGCCGCAACTGCGCCTGTCCCATCAGGAAATCGACGGCCACGGCCAGCGCGGCCGTCGGGACCGCGCCCGCCAGCAGCATGCCCGTGTCCATGAGGTCGATGCCGGTGAAGATCAGTTCGCCCAGGCCCCCGCCGCCGATCAGGAAGGCCAGCGGCGTCGTGCCCACGTTGATCGCCAGCGCCGTGCGGATGCCCGAGAAGATGACATAGAGCGCATTCGGGATCTCGACCCGCATCAGGATCTGCCGTTGCGTCATGCCCATGCCCGTCGCGGCCTCCTTCAGGTGCGAAGGCACGGCCAGGAGCCCGGCATAGGTATTGCGCACGATGGGCAGGAGCGAGGCCACGAACAGCCCGAAGAAGGCCGGGGGAAAGCCGATGCCCAGAAGCGTCATCGACAATGCGATGACCGCAAGCGTCGGGATGGTGGTGCCGATGTTGAAGACCTGCATCACCGTCTCGGCATAGCGCTCCATCGAGGGGCGCGACAGCCAGATGCCCACCGGCACGCCCGCCAGGATCGCCGCGCCGCCGGAGCTGGCGACCAGGAACACGTGCTGGCGCGTCAGGTAGGTGATGTCGTCCCAGTATGCCGTGATCTGGTCCAGCAACCCCGAGGTCGCCACCCAGATGCCCAGCAGGAAGACCAGCAGCATCGTCGCCCCGCGCCCCAGACCCAGCCAGCGTGTCATGACGCCCCCTGTTCCGGTCCCGCGCCCTTGTCGGGGCCATAGGTCGCGCGCAAGGCCGCGGTCACGTCCGGCTGGGTGATGACGCCCGCGAAGCGGCCGTGATCGTCGGTGCAGGCCAGCCACATCGTGTCATGCGCGAACATTTCCGATACCACGGCACGCAGGTCCGCGCGGATCGGCACCGTGGCGGGCAGCGGATGGGCAAAGTCCCGGACCGCGCCCGAGGCGCCGGCCATCTCTTCGGCGGTCACGAAGCCCACCGGGCGGCGGTCGCTGTCGATGACGACCGCGCGGCGCGCCTTTGCGACGGTCAGCTGGTGCAGCGCGTCCGACACCTTGGTCGACCGCGCGGTCACCGGCACCTCGGTGGAGGCCACCTGTTCGGCCGTGACCAGCCGCAGTCGCTTGAGCGTGCGGTCCGCGCCCACGAAATCGGCGACGAAGGCATTGGCGGGATGGGCCAGGATCATGTCGGGCGTGTCGTATTGCTCGATCCGGCCGGCGCGGAAGATGGCGATCTTGTCGCCCATCTTCACCGCCTCGTCGATGTCGTGGCTGACGAACATGATGGTCTTCTTCAACTCGGCCTGCATCTTCAGGAACTCGTCCTGGATGATCTCGCGGTTGATCGGGTCGATGGCGCCGAAGGGCTCGTCCATCAGCATCACCGGCGGATCGGCGGCCAGCGCCCGGATGACGCCGACGCGCTGCTGCTGGCCGCCGGACAGCTCCTTGGGATAGCGCCGCAGGAACTGGCGCGGGTCGAGCCCGACGAGGTCGAGCAGGTCGGCCGCGCGCTGCCGGGCCTTGCGGATGTCCCAGTTCAGCAGCCGGGGAACGACGCAGATGTTCTCCTCGACGGTCATGTTCGGGAACAGGCCGATCTGCTGGATCACATAGCCGATGTTGCGGCGCAGCTGGATATCGTCCAGCTGCGAGGTGTCCTGGCCGTCGATGTAGATCTTGCCGCTGGTAGGCGGGATCAGCCGGTTGATCATCTTCAGCGCCGTGGTCTTGCCGCAGCCCGAGGGCCCCAGCAGGATGCAGATCTCGCCGGTGGGCACTTCCATGTTCACCCGGTCGGCGGCCACGATGTCGGCGCCGGGGGTCTTGAATCTCTTGGTCAGGTCTTCGAGTCGGATCATCCGCAAAAGTCCTTGCTCGGAAGCGTCAGCGTTTCAGCCCGGCCGGGGTCAGACGCTTTTGCAATTGCAAAAGCGCCCAGTCGGCCACGATGGCGAGAAGGGAGACGGCGAGAGCGCCGGTGACAAGCTGGCGTGGGTCGGTCTGCGAGATGCCGCGCGCGATCAGCACGCCCAGGCCGCCGGCGCCGATATAGGCGGCGATCGCCGCGACGCCGATGTTCATGACCACGGCGGTCCGCACGCCCGCCATGATGACCGGGATCGCGATGGGGATCTCGAGCCGGGTCAGCCGCTGAAAGGGCGTCATGCCCATGCCCGTCGCCGCCTCGCGCAGCGCCGGATCGACGTTGGTGATGGCGGTATAGGTGTTGCGCACGATGGGCAGCTGCGAATAGAGCAGGATCGCGATCACCGCGGGCAGCCAGCCGATCCCCTGGCCGATCTTGGACAGGATCGGGATCATCAGGCCGAAGAGCGCGATCGAGGGAATGGTGACGATGATCGAGGCCACATAGAGCACCCCGTCCGCGACGCGCCGGTTCTGGGTGATGGCGATGCCGATGGGCACGCCCGTCAGGATCGCCAGCCCCACCGCCACGGCGACGATCGAGATGTGCTCGCCCGCCAGACGCAGGATGACCGGCCAGTTATTCGCAATGAAACCAATTATTTCCATATCCGTCTTTCCCTCGGGCAGAGATGGAGGCCTGATCGGCGCTATCCCGGAATAGCCCGGTTGAAACGGCATCAAGTTGCGCCAATTCGTCATCAGCTTGCACGAATCCGTCGCGAGGACGGTTCAGGCGCCATTGAGCCGGGGCGGAGATCCTCCCTCCGCCGGATCGCATATCGCAGATCTGTCGCATGGCTCCATCTTGCAACAATTCCGGCCGCAGGACCACCCTGCCGTGTCCGGCCGCCGGGGCCCATGGGACGGAATTGGTTGAAGGCGGAAGGATTTCTGGCTCATCGCGACGATCCAGGGACGAAGATGAGCCAGCGAGGCGTTGACCGGAAAGCGGCCGCCGTTCGGGCGGATGAACTGCCGCGCGATGCGTATTTCTTGGCCTCGCCGCCAGTAGCGGGCCGGCCGTCGAGAGCCAGGTCGGGATGCCGCAGATCTGCTGCGCGCTGCGCCTTTGGCTGGCTGAGGGTCGTATCGGACCTCTCGGCGAACATCCTGGCAGGCATCGCCCGTATCGGCATCCGAAGCGGCGGGCTGGGCGGAACCCGCCGAACCTTCGGGCCATGGGCCGGGGGGTGCTACGGATATGCCTCGGGGTTCAGGAATCCAGGCGCATGCTTGCCATTTCTTTTGCAAGCGCGTTGCACATCAGATGCTTGGCCGGGTCGATCGGGCTTGAGGTCGATACGAAGATCCCCACCCGGATGTTTGCCAGCATCTCCTGGATCAGCGGCACGAAGCGGAGCTGGCCGTCCTCGACGTCGTCGTAGAAGCCGATCTTGGTGTAAAGCCCGATCCCGTGACCGCCCAGGATCATCTGCTTCGCAAGAAACAAAGTGTTCGTGAAGATATGCGTCGACAGCGGCGTCACCAATGTCGTGATCGCCTGGTCGATGATCGAATTGCCGCCTCGGGCGTCTATGGTGCGCACCAGCCTGTAGGCGGCAATGTCGTCGATGGTGACACTGGTCCGGCCCGCAAGCGGATGGTCGGGACGGACGATGACGCCGAAGGGCGCGGATTTTTCGGATAGCAGCCTGACGCCGGGATGGTCCGAGAACGTAAAGGCGATCCCGATCTCTGCCGCGCCGCCGGCCACGGCCTGCAAGGCGTCCTCGGGTTGGGCGGTCGTGACCGAGATCGAGATGTCGGGATAGATCTTGCCGAACTCGTTCATCGCCCGAGGCAGGCAGCCCATCGCAATCGAATCGATCGTGTGGATATTGATATGCCCCGTGCGCAGATCGCGCATGTCGTCGATCAGGATCTTGGTGCGCTCGAAATCGTGAAGCACCGTGCGGCAATGCTCGAGAAGGATCGCGCCGACTGCCGTAAGCTCTACCCCCTCGGGGGTGCGGTCGAAGATCGAGACGCCCAGCCGCTGTTCGACGTTGAGGATCTTGCGGTTGACCGAGGTCGAGGAGACGTTGAGAAGCTGCGCCGCCTTGCGGATCGACCGCTGTCGGGCGACCTCGTCGAAATACTTCAGGAAGCTGGTATGCATGCTGCCTCCACGCGAAAGGGGGGCGATGCGTTTTCTGCACCACCGTTGGCAGAACTTTCTTCTATCTGCACTGCCTCTGCAACGCTAAAGTCAGGGCAACAAGGTCGAAACAAGGGCCGCCTTCCCACCAACAGAGAGATGGAAAGATGCGATACAGAACAAGGATGGACCGGCGCAGCCTGCTGCGGGGTATGACGGCCCTTGGCGCCGCCTTTGTTGGAACCCGGATCAGCATCGAACGGGCCTGGGCCGCCGATACCCATACGATCAAGCTGCAGCTCGGCTGGCTGGCGGGGAATGGCATCCTGGGCGAGCTGGCCGCCGATCAGAACGGCTATTTCGCCGAGGAAGGGCTGGCGCTGGACGTCGTTGCCGGGGGTCCGAACGTGGACGGCGTTGCCTCGGTCGCGTCGGGACGGGCCGAGATCGGTTCCATCAGCTCCAGCCCGTCGCTGATGCTGGCACGCTCCCAGGGGCTGCCGGTCAAATGCATCGCGGCAGGTTATCAGCAGCACCCCTTTACCTATTTCTCGCTTGAGAAGAACCCGGTGCGGGAGCCGAAGGATCTGATCGGCAAGACCGTCGCCACCAACGGCACCGCGCGGATCCTGTTGCAGGCGCTGCTGGCCGCCAACGGCATCCCCGAGGATCAGGTCGAGGTGCTTGTGATGGGCGCGGACATGTCGCCGCTGCTGACGGGCCAGGCCGATGTGGTGACGGGTTGGAAAACCAATGTCAGCGCCTTGTCGGTGCTGGGGCCCGAGCGGGTCGACATGACCCTGTGGGATGCGGGCATCAAGCTTTACGCCAATCCCTACTATGTCACCGACAAGTCGCTGAACGAAAACCCCGAGCAGGTCCGCGGGATGTTGCGCGCGATCGCCCGCGGCTGGGGCTGGGTGCATGACAATCCCGAGGCCGCTGTCGACATCCTCGTGTCGCGTTATCCCAACCTCGACCGGGATGCCGAACTCGCGGCGGTGGGTTCCGTGGTCGAATACAGCTTCAACGAGGTGACGCGCGAACACGGCTGGGGCACGATGACGCGCGAAAACTGGCAGGCGCAGATCGACATCTACGATCGCCTTGGCCAGTTCGAAGGCGCGGCGCCTGCGGTCGATGACGTCATGACCCTTTCGGTGCTGGATGAAATCGCCGCGGTGCGGCCGGTATACGGTTGAACGACATGATGGAACCCATGGAAACCCTTGTGGGGCAGCCGGTCGGTGCGACGCATGGGAACGCTCCGGCGGCCCGGCTGGACGCGGCAACGGTCCGCTTCGGAACCTATACCGCGATCGACAAGCTTGACCTGGAGCTTGAGGCCGGTGCGTTCTACACCATCCTTGGCCCGTCGGGATGCGGCAAGTCCACGCTGCTGCGGCTGGTCTCGGACCTGATCCCCGCCGCGGGGGGCGATGTCTCGATCTTCGGCAAGACGACCGAAGAGGCGCGGCTGGCGCGGGAATTCGCCTTCGTCTTCCAGGATGCCGCCCTGCTGCCCTGGCGGTCGGCGCTGAAGAATGTCGAGTTGCCGCTGGAAATCGGGCGCAAGCGGGGGGTCGCAATCCCCACCGGGCCGCGCAATCCGCGCGAATTGCTGGAGCTGGTCGGCCTGAAGGGGCGCGAAAACGCCCTTCCGCACGAACTTTCGGGCGGGATGCGCCAGCGGGTCGCCATTGCGCGCGCGCTGCTGTGCCAGCCCAAGTTGCTGCTGATGGACGAGCCCTTCGGCGCCCTGGACGAAATGACCCGCGACCGGCTGAACCTTCAGCTGCTGGATATCTGGCGGGAAACGGGAACGACGATCCTGTTCGTGACCCATTCCATTTCCGAGGCGGTCTTCCTGGGGCAGAAGGTGATCATGCTGCGCGCCAATCCCGGACGCCTGCGCGAGATCGTCGATATAGACCTGCCCGAGCCGCGGCAGATGAAACTGCGCGATACGCCCGAGTTCAACCGCTATTGCAGCTATCTGCGCGAACTTCTGGAGACCTGCTGATGGCTGTCATCGAAAACCTTGGCATCGACGATCCCCATGCCCTCGCCCGAAGCGCGGCGCGCAAGGAAAGGCTGGTCTCGACCATCGTGCCCATAGCAACGGCAGTCGCGCTGATCGGCCTGTGGCAACTGGGGGTCAGGGCTTTCGGCGTGCCGACCTATATCGCCCCCGCGCCTTCGGATGTCGCCGTCACCTTTGTCGAGAAGTTCCCGCTGCTGATGCAGAACTTCTGGCCCACCTTCTTCGAGAGCGTGGCGGGCTTCGTGGTGGGCAATCTGGCCGCCATCCTGATCGCGGTGGCCTTTGTCCATTCCCGCAATGTCGAGCGGGCGTTCTTCCCGATCGCCGTCTTCGTGAACACGATCCCGATCCTGGCCATCGCGCCGATCCTCGTGCTGATCTTCGGGCCGGGCATGACGGCAAAGGTGGTGATCGCCGCGCTGATCTGCTTCTTCCCGACCCTGGTCAACATGGTGCGCGGCCTGCAATCGGTCAGCCCCCAGACGCTGGAACTGGCGCGCATCCTGTCGGCCTCGAAAGCCGAGGTCTTCTGGAAGATGCGCCTGCCGTCGTCGCTGCCGTTCCTGTTCTCGGCGCTGAAAATCTCGGCCACGACCTCGGTCATCGGTGCGATCGTGGGCGAATGGGTCGGGGCGGATCTGGGCCTGGGTGCGCTGATCATCGACGCGACCTTCAATTTCAACTCGCCGCTGCTCTACGCCACGGTGCTCATGTCCTCGGGGCTGTCGGTCCTGATGTTCGCCCTGGTCACGCTGGCCGAACGCCGGATCGTGCGCTGGTAGCCTGAGACCCTTCGAAAACAACCGGAAATCGACGCCGTGGGCCCGACCCGCCCCGGCGTGACAGGAGGAGCTTGTCCAAAATGACCGATCGCATCAGGGATTTTCTTACCACCAGGGCCGAGCAGGTGCCGGTCGTCAGCGACACCGATGTGGTGGTGATCGGGGCGGGACCGGCAGGTCTGTCCGCCGCCGTGTCGGCCGCCCGGAACGGGGCGCGGGTGACGCTGGTCGAGCGCTATCACCACCTGGGCGGCATGGCGTCGGGAGGCATGGTCCTTGTGCTGGACGACATGGTGAACGACGGGACCGAGATCGTCACCACCGGCATCGTCAGCGAATTCGTGGACCGGATGCAGCGCCAGGACGGCGCTGTCTTTCCCCCGCCCGAAGATTGCCTGACCAATTGGGAAATGTGGCGGAAATGGGCGCGCTGGGGCTGCATCGACTTTCACAAGCAGGGCATGCCGCAGCCGATCATCCACGCGGTCGCCTTTGATCCCGATGCCTGGAAGCGGGTCAGCCTGGACCTGGTCGCCGAGGCCGGGATCGAGCTGCGCACCCACAGCTGGTTTTCGGAAGCCATCGTCGAGAACAACCGCGTCACCGGCGTGATCGTGCAGACCAAGCTGGGCCGGCAGGCGATCCGGGCGCGGATGGTGGTCGATGCCTCGGGCGACCTGGACGTGGCGGCCTCGGCGGGCGCGTCCTTCGCGACCGGGCAGTTCATCGTCACGACGGTCTTTCGCCTGATGGACGTGGACACCGCCAAGGCGGAAGTGTTCGAATACGAGAACCCCGAAGCCTTCAAGGCCCTGGACCGCCAGGCGAGGCGGGTCATCGGCGGGGCCTGGGGGATGTGGTGGCTGAAGACGCCGCTGCCCGGCGTCGTCTGGTGCAACTGCCCGCATATGCCGGGTTATGACGGCCTGTCGCCGGAACACATGGTCGAGGCCGAATACGAAGGCCGCCGCCGGATGATGGCGCTGCTGGAATTCGCCCGCGCAAACCTGCCGGGCTTCGAGAATGCCAAGATGCTGGGCGCGGCCGAGCAGATGGGCATCCGGCAGACGCGGCTGCTGCAGGGCGAATACGTCGTCACCAAGGACGATGTGAAACGGCGCCGCCATTTCGACGACTCGGTCTGCCGGGGCCGGGACTATTACACGCCCTATCGGGCGCTGCTGCCCAAGGGCATCGACAACCTGATCGTCGCCGGACGCCATTATTCCGTCGAAAGCGAGGCGCAGAAGCAATCGCGCGAAATCCCCCCCTGCATGGCCCAGGGCGAGGCCGCGGGCGTGGCCGTGGCCAAGGCGCTGGAGGCGAACTGCGCGCTGCGCGACGTCGATGTCAGGGCCATCCAGAAACAGATGCGGGCGCAGGGCGCCGATCCGGGCGACATGCCCTCGGCCAACGCATTGATCGAACCAATCGCCGCCGCCTGAGAAAGGGAACGACCATGACGAAACAGCACCTTCCGCTGGAGGGCATCCGCGTCCTCGACTTCACCCAGGTGATGATGGGGCCCTGCGCCACGCAGATGCTGGCCGATTTCGGTGCGGACGTGATCAAGATCGAGCGGCCGGGCGAGGGCGATCTGTCGCGCAATTTCTTCGGCGAGCCGAGCGAGGAGGCGATGAACAACGCGGTCTTCGCCTCGCTCAATCGCAACAAGCGGTCGGTGGAGATCAACACCAAGTCCGAAGCCGGCCGCCGGATGATCTATGACCTGGTCGCCCAGTCGGACGTGGTCGTGGACAATTTCCGGGCCGGGGTGATGCGGCGCCTGGGCTTCGACTATGACACGCTGTCGAAGATCAACCCCGCCATCATCTGCGCCTCGGGCACCGGCTTCGGAGAAGTCGGCCCCTATGCCCACAAGGGCGGCCAGGACGTGCTGGCCCAGGCGATGACCGGGGTCATGGAAAAGACCCAGGATCCGGCGGTTCCGAAGTCGATCTATCCGACCACGCTGTGCGACTACACCGCCGGGATGCATCTTGTGCAGGGGATCCTTGCCGCGCTGCTGGCGCGGGCCAAGACCGGGCGCGGGCAGAAGGTCGGCGTCTCGCTCTACGATTCGATGATCGCCATGCAGATGCAAGAGGCCGCGCAATGGTCGAAGCATCGCGAGGTGCTGAACTGGGCCGCGATGCCCCTGACCGGCGTCTTCGACACCAGCGACGGGGCGGTGGTGGTGGTCGGCGCCTTCAAGCCGCATCCGCTGCGCGACATCTGCGCGGCCCTGGAGATCGAGGATCTGTCGGCCGATTATCCGAACCTTGCGGCGCAGCGGGCGCACAAGCCCTATCTGCAGGGACGCTTCCGCGATGCCTTTGCAACCAACGCGACCGCCCATTGGATCAAGCGGCTCGAGGATCAGGACCTGCTGTGCGCGCCCGTCCGTTCCCTGGGCGAGGCGCTGGATGACGCCCAGACCGCGGCCAATGGCATGCTGCTGGACCTGGACCATCCGATCCTGGGAAAGATCACCCTGGTCGGCTCGCCCGTTCATCTCAGCGAGGCTCCGGTGGTGATCCGCCATGCGCCGCCGCGACTGGGGGAGCATACCGACGAGGTCATCCGCGAATTCAGCCTGAACGCCGTCGCGCGGAAGGAGGCGGTATGAGCGTCCGCTTCGAAGTCGTCGACCAGGTCGCGCGCGTCACCATCGACCGCCCCGACCGGATGAATGCCGTCGATGCGGCAACCGATGCCAAGCTTGACCGCATCTGGTCGGAAATCGAGACGCGCAGCGATGTCCGCTGCGTGGTCCTGACCGGGGCGGGGGACCGGGCCTTCAGTGCCGGCGCGGACATGAAGGCCGCGAACGGGCTGAGCGGGCTGGAATACTGGGGGGCGGCCAATCCGAACGGCTTTGGCGGCATCGCCCTGCGGCAAAGCCTGACCGTGCCGGTCATTGCCCGGATCAACGGCCTTGCCCTTGGCGGCGGGTTCGAGATGGTGCTGGGCGCGGATATCGTCATCGCCTCGACCGAAGCCCGGTTCGGGCTGCCAGAGGCGCGGGTCGGACGCCTGCCCTTGGACGGCGGCATGGTCGCCCTGCAGCGCCTGATCCCCCGCAACATTGCGGCGGGGCTGATGATGACGGGCCGGATGCTCTCTGCCCAAGAGGCCGCGCAGTTCGGGCTGGTCAATGCGGTCGTGCCGCCCGACCGGCTGGATGCCGAGGTTGACGCCTGGGTCGCGGACATCCTGTCCTGCGCGCCCCTGTCGGTGGCCGCGATCAAGGACACGATCCGCTCGACGGCCCACCTGAATCCGCACGAGGCGCGCGACCTGCGCCGCCCGGCCCTGATCGCGGCCCTGCAATCCGAGGATTCGATCGAAGGCGTCGCCGCATTCCGCGAAAAGCGCGCGCCCGTCTGGCGCGGCCGGTAGGCGCCATGGCGCTTGTCATCCAGGGCCGGTGCATCGACGTCAAGGACGGGATCTGCACCACCTCCTGTCCCGTCGACTGCATCTACGAGGGCGAGCGGATGTTCTACATCCACCCGACCGAATGCATCGAATGCGGCATGTGCGAAAGCATCTGCCCCGTCGACGCGATCCGATACGAGGATGAGCTGGACCCCGAAAACGCCATCTTCGCGCGCATCAACCGCGAGGTCTTCATCAACGAGGCGGGCGAGATGGAAGAACCCGGCGGCTGGTCCCGCGCCATGGCGCCCCGGCCGGATCACCCGGATCTGCCGGTCGGCCCTCGTCCAGCCATGCAGGCAAACCAAAGGAGAACAGGATGAAAGGGATCGTCGCTGCGGTGCCGACACCGATCGACGCACGGGGCCGCTTTCTGGGGGCCGCCTTTGTGGAACATGCGCGCTGGGCCCTGGCCAACGGCTGCGACGGATTGAACGTCCTGGGGTCTACCGGCGAGGCGAATTCCCTCGACACCGGGACGCGCCGCATGGTCATGATCCAAGCCGCCGAGGCGCTGGACCTTTGCCGCCTGATGGTCGGAACCGGCACGCCGTCGATTGACGAAACCATCGGCCTGACCTGTCATGCCGATGACCTGGGCTATCCTGTGGCCCTGGTCCTGCCGCCCTATTACTATACGCCCCCGTCCGAAGAGGGGCTGATCGCCTGGTATCTGGCGCTTCACGCGGCGCTGGGAGACCGGCCGATCCGGGTCTGGTTCTACAATTTCCCGCAGATGACCGGTTTCGTGATCCCCGAGAGGGTGATCGCGCATCTGCACGCCGCGGCGCCGCAGCGGTTCGACGGCATCAAGGACAGTTCCGGCGACCTTTCCTATTGCCGCAGCCTGGCCTTCAGGCTTCCCGGCCTGCAGGTCTTTCCCAGTTCGGAAACCTCGCTGGCCGAGGGACGAAGGGACGGCTTCGCGGGCTGCATCTCGGCCACGGCGAACCACACCGCCCCGATATGCGCCCGCGTCTGGCGGGGAGAGGCGGGCCTGGCGCCCCGGCTGGCCGAGCTGCGGGCCGCCATATCGGCATGCCCCCTGATCCCCGCGGTCAAACATCTGGTGGCCCGCCGCACCGCCAACCCCGAATGGCAGAACGTGCTGCCGCCCTTCACGGCCCTTGGCGCGTCCGCCATCGCATCGCTGGATCGACTGGCGTTCGATCGCGTCGCAGCCTGAACCCAGCAGGAGACAATCATGAAAGACATGAACGAAATCCAGGGCAACCTGGTCGGTGGCGAATGGCTGCTGGACGGCGACTGCCGGCCCAACGTCAACCCGTCCGATACGCGCGACATCATCGGGCGTTTTGCCTGCGCGGGCCGCGCCGCGGTCGACCAGGCCGTCCAGGCTGCCCGGTCGGCCTTTCCGGCTTGGGCCTCTGCCGGTCCGCAGGTCCGGCATGACCTGCTTGATGCCGTCGGCACCGAATTGCTGGCGCGCAAGGAAGAGATCGGCCGCCTTCTTGCGCGGGAAGAGGGCAAGACCCTGCCCGAGGCCATGGGCGAGACCATCCGCGCAGGCCAGGTCTTCAAGTTCTTTGCCGGAGAGGCGCTGCGCGTCACCGGAGATGCCCAGCAGTCGGTCCGCCCCGGCATCGACGTCGCCGTCACCAGAGAGCCCGTGGGCGTCGTCGCCCTGATCACGCCCTGGAACTTTCCGATCGCCATCCCGGCCTGGAAGATCGCGCCCGCGCTGGCCTATGGC
This sequence comes from Paracoccus sp. FO-3, assembly GCF_006386455.1. NCBI lineage: Bacteria > Pseudomonadati > Pseudomonadota > Alphaproteobacteria > Rhodobacterales > Paracoccaceae > Paracoccus > Paracoccus sp. FO-3. Next base: position 52,434 of record NZ_VCBQ01000011.1, read on the forward strand.
AATTGCGTGGTGTTGAAGCCCGCCGAATTGACGCCGGGCTGCGCCCATGTGATCGCGCAGCTTCTGCACAAGCATGGCTGCCCGGCCGGCGTCTTCAACCTGCTGATGGGGCCGGGATCGGTCGTGGGAGATGCCCTGGTGTCGCATCCGGGCGTCGACGCGGTGTCCTTCACCGGCTCGGCCGCGACCGGGTCGCGCATCGCCGCGACATGCGGCACCCTGCGCCGGAAGGTGCAGCTCGAGATGGGCGGCAAGAACCCGATGGTCGTGATGGACGACGCGGATCTGCGGACTGCGGTGCAGGCCTGCCTGAATGGCGCGTTCTTCTCGACCGGGCAGCGCTGCACCGCGTCTTCGCGGCTGATCGTGCAGAAAGGCATCCACGATGCCTTTGTCGAGATGCTTGGCCGCGAAATGCGGGCCCTGCGCGTTGGCGATGCCTTGCAGGCGGATACCCAGATCGGGCCGGTGGTCGACCAGCGCCAGCTGGATTCCAACCTTGCCTATGTCGAGCTGGCGCGAAGCGAAGCGGCCGAGGTGGTTGGCGGCGAGCGGCTGGAGCTGGAAAAGCCCGGTTTCTACCAGGCCCCGGCCTTGTTCCTGGAAACGACGAACGACGCCCGCATCAACCGCGAGGAAATCTTCGGTCCCTGCGCCTCGGTCATCCGGGTCGGGGATTTCGACGAGGCCCTGGCCATTGCCAATGACACGGAGTTCGGCCTTTCAGCCGGGATCTGCACTGGCAGCCTGAAATACGCGTCGGAATTCCGCCGCAGGGTCGAGGCGGGGATGGTCATGGTGAATCTTCCAACCGCGGGCGTCGACTATCATGTGCCGTTCGGAGGGCGTAAGGGCTCGTCCTTCGGTCCGCGGGAACAGGGCCGCTATGCTGCCGAGTTCTACACGGTGGTGAAGACAGCTTATCAGCTTGCCTAGCAATCGGGCCACTGGCCGCCCATGCCATGGCCTGGAGGCGGGACGAATGCATGGCTAAGCCCGCGCTGGCCGGTGGCGCATCCCGTTCCGGCCCGCGAAGCGCGGCGCGGGGACCATGCCATCGAAGGGCCGAAGCTCGGCTTGCCGATCCCGAAGCGCGATCCGAATGCCGCCTTGCCGGGACCGGACGATTTGCCGCGCGTCGGCATCATGGCAGGGCTGGGCTTCGCCATGCTGGGGCTTTGGGACATGCGGGCGCGGCGGCCTCTGCGATGGGCTGCGCTTGTCGGGGGCCTTCGGGGCCTCGACCAAGATCGGTTGCCAGCCCTTTACCGGCCATGGCCTGAGGCGCATCCCGGAATCGCATGCGCTGCTGGCCGTGGCGGCTTGGCGGATCGCCTTTGTCGTGGTCTCTTTCTGCGCCCTTCCGCGGCGCAGGCGGCCTGCGGGCGGATCGCCGCGACTCCGGTGCCCTTAGCCTTTTCCCTGTTTCTGCCCCGCAGGGCGCTGGTCTTCCGCCTGCTGCCGCCTTTTGCTCTGGCCGGGTCGCTGGGCTGGTGGATGCTGCTGCGGGTGCTTTGCTCGCCTATACCTTCTTCGGGCTCAGCGCGCTGAGCCATCAGCTGGAAGGCCCGTTCGCCGTCGTCTATGCCGTCTTCCTGGGCATCGTCCATCGCAAGCTGAACTTTGCCGAATTCTACCTTAGTCTGGTCCATATCGGTCGGTGCGCTGATGACGGTCGTCTCGGTCTCGGGGCTCGACGCCTGGATCGCGCGCGCGAGCAGATCGCGATGATGCTGGCGCAGAACGTCTCGGAGATGGTGTCGAGCCCGACCCTGATCTTCGTCGCCATCCTGCTGCTGGTGCTGGGCCTGTTCATGGATGCCACGTTCATGGATGCCACGCCGGTGATCCTGATGCCGACGATCTGAGGACAGGGCTGGCAAACCGCCCGCGGGATCACTTGGGAAGGTGGTTTACCCATCCTTCACGGCGAGGCCATCGTGGGCGGAATCGGCGTGCCGGGGGCGCTGGGACAGGAGGACGCGGAATATGCCCAGGCGGGGCTTTGCCGTCTGGGCCTGTCCAGCGGGATCTGAAGCGGGTCAGGCGCTGACCAGGCGCAGGATCGTGTCGATATTGAAGCGGAGGCGCTCTTCCAGCGCCTCTTTCGCCATCAGGTCGCGCTCGAAGATGATCGAGCCGGTGAAGCGGTTCGTCAGGTAGTAATAGCCGATCGCGGCGATGGTGATGTTCAGCTGCACCGGATCGATTCCCGGCCGGAACTCGCCGCTTGCGACCCCGCGCTGCAGGATGGTGTCGACCATCGACACGAAGCGGCGGCTGTAGATCTTGACGATCTCGGATTTCTTCAAGTGCTTGGCCCGGTGAAGGTTCTCGCTGTTGACCAGCGTGATGAACTCGGGGTGTTTCAGGTAATATTCCCAGGTGAAGCGCACCAGCCGCTCCAGCGCCTCCTTCGGGGGCAGGTGGTCCAGGTCCAGCTTCTGTTCGGCGTCGCGAATGTCGATATAGGCATTCTCCAGCACGGTCTGGAACAACTCTTCCTTGCTGCCGAAGTAGTGATAGAGCATCCGCTTGTTGGCATCGGCCTTTTCCGCAATCACGTCCACGCGGGCGCCGCCCAGGCCATTGCGGGAAAACTCGTTCAGCGCCGCCTTGAGAATGCGTGCCTTGGTCGCTTCCGCATCGCGGGTGCGGTGCTTGGTGCGCTGTGGCGTCTTGGCTTCTGCGGTCACGCTGCGTCTCCGGTAATTCTGTGCTGGTCCAATGCCGTCCTACGGAAAGTTATCGCACTCCTTGCCCGGCGCAAGACGGAGATGGCAACTTTATGCACCATCCGGTTAATGATTCCGCTTGACTCGCCTCCCTGCAAACAAGTAACCAGTTAGTGCGTTATCGACTGTGCCGCCATCTCGGGTCTGAGGAGAGATCCTGGCGGCGCCTTGCAAGGGAGGCTGAGGATGTCCACGTTCATCAAGGACTTTATCGACCGCGAGGTCATGACCCGCCGCAAGCTGCTGCTGGCGGGTGCCGCCGGCATCGCGACGATGGCCGTTCCGGGGATGTCCGGCCGCGGGCAGGCGCGCGCCGCGCTGGTGGACCCTGCCATCGCCTGGAGCTATCGCGACCGTGCCTCGGCCTATTGGAACGCTGTCGTCTCGGGCGGTGAGGCCTTTGTCGAATCCATCGGGCGCGGCAAATCCGATCTGGTCAGCCTGATCAGCGAGGGGTCGTCGGAAAAATCGCTGGCCGACATCAAGGCTTTCCTGGCCAAGACGGGCGGCAACTGCGCCATCGCCTGCGATCCGAACGACAGTCCCAACGCCCGGCCCATCGTCGAGGCGGTGCAGGCGGCGGGGGGCTATATCTCGACCATCTGGAACAAGACCGACGACCTGCACCCTTGGGATTTCGGCGACAACTACGTCAGCCACATGACCTGGTCGGACGAACAGCCGTCCGAGCAGACCGCGCGGATCCTGTTCGAGGCGATGGGCGGCAAGGGCGGCGTCGTGCACCTGGGCGGGATCGCGGCGAACAATCCGGCGGTCGAGCGGTTGGCCGGGCTGCATAACGCCCTGAAGGATTTCCCCGACATCGAACTGCTGGACGCGCAGCCCGCCGATTGGGACACGACCAAGGCGGCGCAGCTGATGTCGTCCTTCCTGACCCGCTATGGCGACCGCATCACCGGCGTTCACTGCGCCGCCGACAACATCGCCTATGGCGTGATCGAGGCGCTGCGGGCCGAAGGCATCACCGACATGCCCATCGTCGCCTATGACGGCAATCCCGAGGCGGTGAAGCTGGTCATGGACGGCCAGCTTCTGGCGACGGTCTTTACCAATCCCTACTGGGGTGGCGGCATCTCGGCGGCCCTGGCCTATCATGCCGCGATCGGCACGTTCAAACCCTCGGACGAGCCGCAGGAGCATCGCGAGTTCTACGGCCCGACGATCCTGATCACGCAGGCCGATGCAGCCGAGTTCAAGGCCCAGTATCTGGACGCCACGCCGGATTATGACTGGACCGATTTCTGGGGGCCGGGCAACGGCCAGATCCAGTATCGCTGACTTCTGAAAATCCACGGGTCGACCGCGCTGCGGTCCTCCCCGCCGTCCTTTCCAGGGGCGCGCGGCCGGGCAGTGTTGAGGAGAACTGCGTTGAAGATGAAGCTCACCCGCGAGAATGTCATCCGATGGGCTCCGGCCCTCGTGCTGCTGGGGCTGGTCGTGCTGTTCACGGCGATCAATCCCGCCTTCCTGTCGCAACGCAACCTGGCCCGGATCGCGCTGGCCGCGACGCCGCCGATGATGGTGGCGCTTGGCGTCACCTTCATCATCGTCATGGGCTCCATCGACCTGTCGATGGAGGGGGCGGTGTCGCTTTGCGCGGTGCTGTTCTGCCTGCTGTTCCTGAAGCTGGGCGGTTCCCTGGGCGCGGGCGCCTGGCTGGCCATTCCGGCGATCCTGCTCTGCGGCGCCTTCTTCGGCTGGCTGACCGGGATGGTCCATGTGCGGCTTCAGATCCCGTCGTTCATGGCCAGCCTGGCGATGGGCTTCGTTGGCACCGGGGCGGCGGTGTTGGTCACGGGCGGGGATATCGTCCGCATTGATGACGATGTGTTCCGCGCCCTGCTGACCTGGCGCATCCTTGGCTTTCCGCTGATGGTCCATATCGCCGTCCTGCTGGTCCTGCTGGCCTGGTTCATCCAGAACCACACCACGCTTGGCCGTAACTTCTACGCCGTCGGCGGCGGCGAGGAGCTTGCCCATGCCTCGGGCGTGAACGTGCGCCGGGTGCGGCTGGCGGGTTTCGCGCTGGCCGGGGTGTTCTACGCCATCGCCGCGATCTTCCAGGTGGCGCGGCTGGGGCAGGCGGAATCGGTGACAGGCGCGAACCTGATGTTCATCGCCATCACCTCGGTCGTCGTCGGCGGCGTCGCGCTGTGGGGTGGGATCGGCGGCGTGCTGAACGCGGTCGTCGGCGTGCTGATCGTCAATGTCATCGGCAATGGCATGGTCGTCATCGGCCTGCCCAACTACCTGCAGGACGGGTTGCTGGGCGTCCTTGTCATCGTCGCGGTCGTGCTGTCCACCGACCGGCGGCTTGTCAGTTTCGCGAAATGAGGCCGCCATGTATCAGCTAAGCTCGGTCGACAAGAAATTCCCCGGCGTCCATGCGCTGAAATCCATCGACTTCCACATCAAGCGCGGCGAGATCGTCGGGCTGGTCGGTGAGAACGGCGCAGGAAAGTCGACGCTGATGAAGGTGATCTACGGCGCCTATCAGCCCGACGGCGGCCAGATCCTGATCGACGGCAAGCCGGTGCATTTCGCCAATCCCCGGCAGGCGATGAAACGCGGCATCGGCATGGTCTTCCAGGAACAGTCGCTGATCCCCAACCTGACGGTGATGGAGAACATCTTCCTGGGCTACGAGGCGCAGTTCACCCGCCTGGGCGTGGTGAACTGGAAGGCGATGGCCGCGGCTGCGAAGAAACAGCTTGCCAAGGTCAAGCTGGAGATCGATCCCGCCACGGTGACTTCGGCCCTGTCCTTTGCGCAGCGCCAGCTGGTCGAACTGGCCAAGGTGCTGACGCTGGAGGAACGGGTCGAGGGCGACCTGGTCATCCTGCTGGACGAGCCGACCTCGGTGCTGTCCGAGGAGGAGGTGAAGCTGCTTTTCAAGCTGGTGCGCGAACTGACCAGCCGCGCGTCCTTCATCTTCGTCAGCCACCGCATGGACGAGGTGATGGCGCTTTCGGACCGCATCTATGTGATGAAGGACGGGCAGGTGATGGATGTCGTCGCCAAGGCCGATGCCGATGCCAGCGCGATCCAGCACAAGATGGTCGGCCGCCACGTGGACCGCGAATATTACCGCGAACAGCGCCAGAAGCCCTATGACGCCTCGCGGACGCTGTTCGAGATGCGCGACATCGTCCTGCCGGGGCGCCCGCACAAGCTGGACCTGGCGCTGCATCCGGGCGAGGTGCTGTGCCTGGTCGGGACCGAAGGCTCGGGTCGCGAGGCGATCCTGCGTACGATCTACGGGATGCTGGCGCCGGTCTCGGGCCGCTTCGAGATGAAGGGGCAAGAGCTTCGCGACTTCAATCCGCGCCGCTCGGTCGCGATGGGCGTGGGCTATGTGCCGCGCGAGCGCAAGGTCGAGGGCATCGTTTCGGGCATGAACGTCTATGAGAACATGACCCTTTCCCAGCTGGGACGCTATTCCAGGGCGGGGGTGATCGACGTGGCGCGCGAAAAGGCGCTGGCGCGGGACTGGATCAGGAAGCTGTCGATCAAGGCGCATTCCGAATTCGCCGATTGCGGCAACCTGTCGGGCGGCAACCAGCAGAAGGTGGTGCTGTCGAAATGGCGTTCGGGCGGGTCCGACATCATGCTGCTGGACCACCCGACGCGGGGGCTCGACATCGGCGCCAAGGAAGACGTCTACGACATGATCCGCGACATGAGCGACGACGGCGTCGGCATCGTGCTGGTGGCCGACACGCTGGAAGAGGCCATCGGCCTGTCGCACACCATCGTCGTGCTGAAGGATGGCGCGATCCGGCAGCGCTTCGATTGCCGGCCGGGCGCCAAGCCGTCGCTCTACGATCTTCTCCACCACATGATCTGAGGCGCAGATGACCATGCAACGCATCAAACCGCATCTTCCCTGGATCACCCTGCTGGTGCTGACCGCCATGGTCGGCGTGGTGGATCCGAATTTCCTGCGCCCCGCGAACCTGCTGAGCCTTGCGGGCGACATCGTGCCGCTGTTCATCATGGCGCTGGGGCTGACCTTTGCCATCTATATCGGCGGGATCGACCTTTCGGTGCAGTCGATGGCCAACATGATCACGGTCATCGCCTCGATCTACCTCGCCTCGCTGGGGGCGTGGGTGGCGGTGCTGTGCATCGCGGCGGGCTTCGGGCTTGGCATGATGTCGGGCTTCCTGACCACGCGGCTCTGCGTGCCCTCGTTCATCTCGACCCTGGCGGTGGGCGGGGTCTGCTTTTCGATCGCGCAATGGCTGTCGGGCAACCGCGCCCTGAACATGGATGCCGAACAGAGGAACGCCGTCTTCGGCTGGATGATCGGCCATACCGGCATCGTCCCGAACGAGTTGTTCCTGGCCGCCGCCCTGCTGGCGCTGTGCCTGTTCATCGAACGGCGCACCATCCTGGGCCGGGTGCTGAAGGCCGTGGGCGCGGGCGAGCCGGCGGCGAAGGCATCCGGCATCGATGTCGGGCGCTACAAGATGCTGGCCTTCGCGATTTCCGGGGCGCTGGCGGCGATTGCGGGGCTGTTGTTCTCGGTCAAGCTGTCGGGCGGCGCGCCGACCATCGCCAACGGCTTCCTGCTGCCCGCCATCGTCGCGGTGCTGGTCGGCGGCACACCCCTGACCGGGGGCGTCGGCGGCGTGCTGAACACGCTGATCGGCACGCTGATCGTCGCCGTCATCCGGGCCTCGATGCTTTATCTGGGGGTCGAGGCGACGCAGCAGCAGATGCTGTTCGGACTGGTGCTGATCGGCGCCATCGCCCTGACCATCGACCGCTCGAAACTGCGCACGGTGAAGTGAGGTTGCCATGACCACGATGCAAGCCGCCGTCCTTGTCGCCCCGCGCCGCTTTGAACTGCGCGAGGTGCCGCGCCCGCAGATCGGTCCCGACGAGGTGCTGATCCGCGTGATCCGAACCGGGATCTGCGGCACCGACCTGCACATGTTCCACGGCCATTATGCGGCCGACGACCTGCCGATCATTCCGGGGCACGAATTTTGCGGCATCATCGAGGAGGCCGGCGCGAACCAGCGCCATCTGGCGCCGGGCCGGATGGTGGTCGCCGACATCAATATCGGCTGCGGGCATTGCTACTGGTGCCGCCGCAACGAGGTGCTGAACTGCCCCGGCATGGTGCAGCTTGGCATCACCCGCGACGGCGCCTTTGCCGAATGCGTCGCGCTGCCCGGTCGGCTGGTCATTCCCGCGCCCGATGACATCGCCCCCGAGATCCTCGCCCTGACCGAGCCGGTCGCCTGCGTGGTCCGCGCGGCGCGCAAGGCACAGGCCGGGATCGCGCAATCGGTCGTGGTGCTGGGTGCGGGGCCGGTCGGCAACCTGCATGTGCAGATGATGCGGCTTGTGGGGGCTGCGCCGATCATCGTTGCCGACCTGTCCGCGGAACGCTGCGCGATGGCTTTCGATGTCGGCGCCGATGCCGCGGTCAGCGATCCCGCGCAACTGAAGGCCACGGTGCTTGAGCTGACCGGCGGCCGGGGTGCGGATCTGGTGATCGAAAGCGTGGGCCATCCGGCGCTTTACGCCACCGCATTCGACCTGATCCGCAAGGGCGGCCATGTCGCCTTCTTCGGCCTGACCGGCGCTGACGCGGCGGTGCCGGTGCCGATCCTGCGCACGATCCTGGAAGAAAACAGCCTGAAAGGTTCGGTCGCAGGCATGGGTCAGGACATGCATGACGCGCTGGCGCTGCTGGCGCATGGCCGGTTTCGCACCGATGCCTTTACCACGGCCTCTTATCCGCTTGAGCGCATCCAGGAGGCTTTCGAGACCCTGGCCGAGCGGCCCGCCGACCTGAAGACCCAGATCGTCATTTCGCAGAACTGACATTGCAGCATTCCCGAGGAGCCCGACACGATGGACCAGATCGCCCGCACCCTTTCCCTTCCGGAGTCGCCGCGCGAATTCGGCTTTTTCATCGACGGCGAATGGCGGCAGGGCCGCGAATTGGCCGAACAGTGCTCGCCCGCGCATGGCGTGCCGGTGACGCGGGTGGCGCGCTGCACCACGGGCGACCTGGACGATGCCGTTGCCGCCGCGCGTCGCGCCTTCGAGGATCGCAGCTGGGCCGGCATCTCGGGCGGCGAGCGTGCGGGCGTGTTGCTGCGCGCGGCCGAAATCCTGCGCCGCCGCCGCGACGAGGTCGCCTATTGGGAGGTGCTGGAAAACGGCAAGCCGATCAGCCAGGCGCGGGCCGAGGTCGAAGGCTGCATCGCCTGTTTCGAGACCGCCGCCGGCGCCGCCCGGCTGCTGCATGGCGACAGCTTCAACTCGCTGGGCGACGGGCTGTTCGGCATGGTCCTGCGCGAGCCGATCGGCGTGGTCGGGCTGATCACGCCCTGGAACTTTCCCTTCCTGATCCTGTGCGAGCGGGTGCCCTTCATCCTCGCCTCGGGCTGCACGATGGTGGTGAAGCCTTCCGAAGTGACCAGCGCAACCACGCTGATCCTTGCGGAGATCCTGGCCGAGGCCGGCTTGCCGAAGGGCGTCTACAACGCCGTCACCGGACCCGGTGGCACCGTGGGGCAGGCGATGGCCGAACATCCCGACATCGACATGCTGTCCTTTACCGGCTCGACCGGGGTGGGGCGGTCCTGCGTCCACGCCGCGGCCGACAGCAATTTCAAGAAGCTGGGGCTGGAACTGGGCGGCAAGAACCCGATCATCGTCTTTGCCGACAGCGACCTTGAGGATGCCGCCGACGCGGCGGCCTTCGGCATCAGCTTCAACACCGGGCAATGCTGCGTTTCTTCCAGCCGGCTGGTCGTCGAGGCGTCGGTGGCCGACGAGTTCGAGCGCCTGCTGGTCGAGAAGATGCGCCGCATCCGCATCGGCGACCCGCTGGATGATGCGACCCAGGTGGGCGCCATCACCACCGAGGCGCAGAACCGGACGATCCTGGGCTATATCGACAAGGGCCGGCAGGAAGGGGCGCGCCTTCTGGCCGGCGGCGAGGTGCTGGAAATCGGCGCGGGCCGCTTCATCGCGCCGACGCTGTTCTCGGGCGTGCGCCGGGACATGGCCATCGCGCGGGACGAGATCTTCGGCCCGGTCCTGTCCTCGTTCCGCTTCGAGACCGTGGACGAGGCCATCGCCATCGCCAACGATACCGTCTACGGGTTGGCGGCCTCGCTGTGGACGAAGGATCTGGACAAGGCGCTGACCGTGACGCGGCGCGTTCGTGCGGGCCGGTTCTGGGTCAACACGATCATGGCGGGCGGGCCGGAAATGCCGCTGGGCGGCTTCCGGCAATCCGGCTGGGGCCGCGAGGCTGGCATCTATGGCGTCGAGGAATATACCCAGATCAAGTCGGTCCATGTCGAGATCGGCAAGCGCGCGCATTGGATCAAGTAAGGGGGCGGCGTAATGGCGCAGGGTTACGACTACGTCATCATCGGCGGCGGTTCGGCCGGCTGCGTGCTGGCCGCGCGGCTGTCCGAGGACAGCCAGGCGCGGGTCTGCCTGATCGAGGCCGGGGGCAAGGACAGCAACCCGCTGATCCACATGCCGGTGGGATTCGCCAAGATGACCACCGGGCCGCTGACCTGGGGGCTGGTGACCGCGCCGCAGCGCCATGCCAACAACCGCGAGATCCCTTATGCCCAGGCCCGCGTCCTGGGTGGCGGCTCCTCGATCAATGCCGAGATCTTCACCCGCGGCCACCCGTCCGATTACGACCGCTGGGTCGAGGAGGGTGCCGAGGGTTGGGGCGCGGACGAGGTGCGCCGCTACTTCCGCCGCTCGGAAGGGAACACGATCCTGTCGGGCGAATGGCACGGCACCGAGGGCCCGCTGGGGGTGTCGAACCTGCCCAGCCCCAATCTCCTCAGCCGCGCCTTCGTGCAAAGCTGCCAGGAGGCCGGCATCCCCTATAATCCCGATTTCAATGGGCCGATGCAGGAAGGCGCGGGCATCTATCAGACGACGATCCGCAACAACCGGCGCTGTTCCGCGGCCGTGGGCTATCTGCGCCCGGTGCTGTCGCGGCCGAACCTGACGGTGCTGACCGGCGCGCTGGTGCTGCGGCTGGTCTTCGAGGGCAGCCGGGCGGTGGGTGTCGAATATGTCGCCGGCAGGGGTGGCGCGCCGGTGGTGGCGCTGGCCGAGCGTGAGGTGATCGTGACCTCGGGCGCCATCGGCTCGCCCAAGCTGTTGATGCTGTCGGGGGTCGGCCCCGCCGATCACCTGCGCAGCCACGGCATCGAGGTGGTGCAGGACTTGCCCGGCGTGGGCCGGAACCTTCAGGACCATTTCGGTATCGACATCGTGGCCGAGTTGAAGGGCCATGAAAGCCTCGACCGCTACGGAAAGCCGCATTGGATGGTCTGGGCCGGGCTGCAATACCTGCTGTTCAATTCGGGGCCGGTGACTTCGAACGTGGTCGAGGGCGGGGCCTTCTGGTATGCCGACCGCGACGCGCCTTGCCCTGACCTGCAATTCCATTTCCTGGCCGGCGCGGGGGCCGAGGCGGGCGTGCCCTCGGTGCCGAAAGGATGTTCGGGGATCACGCTGAACAGCTATACCCTGCGGCCGAAATCGCGGGGCACGGTGACGCTGCGGTCCTCCGATCCGCGCGACAATCCGGTGGTCGATCCGAACTTCCTGGCCGAACCCGAGGATCTGCGCATCTCGACCGAGGGGATAAGGATCAGCCGCGAGATCTTCGGCCAGCATTCGCTGGGGAAATATATCCGCGAATTGCGCTTTCCCGATGCGAACGTGCGCACGCAGGCGGATTACGAGGCCTATGCCCGCCAATACGGCCGCACCTCATACCATCCGACCTGCACCTGCAAGATGGGGCGCGACGAGATGGCGGTGGTCGATCCGCAGCTGCGCGTTCACGGGCTGGACGGGCTAAGGATCTGCGACAGCTCGGTCATGCCCTCGCTGGTCGGCTCGAACACCAATGCACCGACGATCATGATCGCCGAGAAGGCATCCGACATAATCCGGGGCAATCGCTGAGGCTTTGCCGGGCGCGGTCGTTGCCGCGCCCTTGCGCATCAGTCCCAACTGGGGGCGTAGGGCACCCGGTCGCGGTCCACGATGCGGTAATGCGCGCTTTTCAAGTCGTCGATCCGGGCCATCTCGTCCGCCGAGAGCGTGAAATCCATGATCTCCAGATTGGCCCGGATATTCTCCGGGTTGGTGGACATGGTGTTCATGCTGAGGCCCTTTTGCAGGATCCAGCGCAAGACAACCTGAGCGGCGGATTTCCCATGCGTCCCGCCGATTTCCCCGAGCAACGGGTATTTGAAGACCTCGCCCCGCGCGAGAGAACAGTATGACGAGAGCGGAATGCCGGTTTCCCTGGCCGCCTCCAGCAGGCGCGACTGATCCAGCAATGGGTGGAATTCGACCTGGTTCGTGACCAGCGGCACATCGACCACCGCCCGCGCCTGGCGCATCATTGCGGCGGTATAGTTCGAGACGCCGATATGGCTGGCCAATCCAGCCTCATATGCCTTTTGCAGCAGGTTCAGCGACGGCGTGATGTCGCCTCCGGCCGGCGGCCAATGCAGAAGCAGCACATCGATCCAGTCGATTCGCAAGGCACGCAGGCTGGACTCGACCGAAGGCAAAAAGCGCGATTCGCTGAAATTCTCGGGCCTGACCTTGGTGATGATGCAAAACCGGTCGCGCGCGATCCCGGTCTCGGCCAGGGCGGCGCCGGTGTCCGCTTCGTTCTCATAACCCTGCGCGGTGTCAAAGGTCCGGTATCCCGCCTGGACCGCCGTATGGATCGCGTCACGCAGAGCGCCACCCTTTAAGGGAAACGTGCCGAATCCCTGCAGGAATCCGGGTTGCAGCAGAATGTTCATCGCGATCCTCCTCATCATGTTCCTGCGTCGCGCCGATCCCGGTTTTCCTCTTGCCGGGAGGGGCGGATCACAGATATATAGATAACCAGTTAGTTACTTAAGATGCAATTGCGAAGGAGGAGCGCAATGTCCAAGATCCGCACCGCCCATCAGGCGGCAGAACTGGTCCGCGACGGCGCGATGATCGCGGTGAATTCGTCCTCGGGATTGCTGTGCCCCGATCATGTCCTGGCGGCCCTGGGCGAGCGCTTTGCGCAGGAAGGTGCCCCGCGCGGCCTGACGACCATCCATCCGATCGCTGCCGGGGACATGTTCGGCACCCCCGGCGTCGACCATATCGCCCATCCCGGCATGATCGCGCGGATCATCGGCGGTTCCTATCCCTCGGGGCCGTCCAATGCCGAGCCGCCGAAGATCTGGCAGCGCATCCTGGCCGAGGAGGTTGCGGCCTATAACGTGCCCTCGGGCATCGTCTTCGACATGCTGCGCGAGGGGGCGGCGCAGCGGCCCGGCGTGCTGACCAAGGTCGGCATGGAGACCTTTGCCGATCCTGCGCTGGAAGGCTGCGCGATGAACGCCACCGCCCGCGCCGCGCCCATCGTCAAGCGCGTGGCCTTCGAGGGCGAGGACTGGCTGTATTTCCCCGCGCTGCGACCCGATGTGGCGCTGATCCGCGCGACCACGGCGGACGAGAACGGCAACCTGACCTTCGAGGACGAGGGCGCCACGCTCGGCGCGATGGAAATGGCGCTGGCCGCGCATAACTGCGGCGGCATCGTCATTGCGCAGGTCCGGCGTGTCGCCGCGCAGGGCACGCTGAAGCCGCATGACGTGAAGGTGCCGGGCATCCTGGTCGATGTGATCGTCGAGGCGCCCGATCAGTTGCAGACCACCGCGACGCCGCACGATCCGGCCATCTCGGGCGAGGTCTTCCGGCCGCTGTCCAGTTTCCGCGCGGCGGATTTCAATCCCGGCAAGATCATTGCCAGGCGCGTCGCGCAAGAGCTGCGATCGGGATGGGCGGTGAATATCGGCTTTGGCATCTCGGCCAATGTGCCGCGCATCCTGATCGAGGAGGGCCTGCATGGCGCGGTGACTTGGGTCATCGAGCAGGGCGCGGTCGGCGGCGTGCCGCTGCTGGATTTCAAGTTCGGCTGCGCCAGCAATGCCGAGGCTTTCGTCGCTTCGCCGCATCAGTTCTGCTATTTCCAGGCGGGCGGTTTCGACTGTTCCCTGCTGTCCTTCCTGGAAATCGACGCCGAAGGCTCGGTCAACGTCAGCCGCCTTGCCGCGACGCCGCATCGGACGGCGGGGGCGGGCGGGTTCGTGGACATCACGGCGCGGGCGAAGCGGATCGTCTTTTCGGGCAATTTCAATGCCGGGGCGAAGATGCGGCTTGAGGGTGGCAGGCTGGTCATCGACCGCGAGGGCAAGGTTGCCAAGATCGTGCCCAAGGTCGATCAGGTCAGCTTCTCGGGCCGTCGCGCGGTGGCGCAGGGGCAGCAGGTCATCTATGTCACCGAGCGCTGCGTGTTGCGCCTGTTGCCCGAAGGGCTGACGGTGGCCGAGATTGCGCCTGGCGTCGACCTGCAACGGGACGTGCTGGACCAGGCCGCAACGCCCTTGCGTGTGGCGGATGACCTGAAGGAAATGGATGCAGCGCTGTTTCGGGACGCGCCGATGGGCCTGGTGCTGTGAGCGAAGATCCGCGCCTGGACCTGCGGATGGGGGCGGGCATCGCGCGGCTGGCCATCCGCCGCCCGGACAAGCTGAACGCCCTGGACGCCGAAATGGTGGACGGATTGTTGCCCCTTTGCCAGCGGATCGAGCGATCCGATGCACGGGTGGTGATCCTGACGGGCGAGGGCGGGCGCTCGTTCTGCGCGGGCGGCGATATTGCCGCCTGGTCGCAATTGTCGCCCGACGATTTCGGTCGCCGCTGGCTGCGCGACGGCCATGCCGCCTTCGACGCGCTGGCCCGCCTGGTGCAGCCGGTGATCGCGGTGCTGAACGGGCATTGCCTTGGCGGTGGGCTGGAGCTGGCGGCCTGCGCCGACTACCGCCTGGCCGAGACGCATGTGCGGCTCGGCTTGCCCGAAACCTCGCTTGGCATCATCCCCGGCTGGTCGGGAACGCAACGCGCGGTGCGTCGATTCGGTGCCGGTGCGGTGCGTCGGATGGCGCTGTTCGGCGAGGTTTTCGGCGCCGAGGAAGCGCAGCGTCTCGGGCTGGTCGATCAGGTCGTCCCGACGGGCGCTGGCATGGCTGCCGCCGAGGCGCTGGCCGCGCGGGTGATTGCCCGCGCCCCGCGCGCAACGGAAATCACCAAGATGCTGGTCAACGCCGCCGAGGGCGAGGAACGCGAGCGCGTGCTCGAGGCGCTGGCCGGCAGCGTCGCCGCCGCATCCGGCGATCTGCGGGAAGGGCTTGCGGCGTTCCGCGAAAAGCGCTCTGCAAGGTTCGGAGCGACGGGTCGAGAGGGGGAGATGGAATGAAAGCCGAGGATCGCGATTTTCTGGCCGGGCTTTTCGACGCGGCGGTGGCTGCTGCCGATCCCGAAACCGCGCTGGCCGCGCATCTGCCGGATCGTCCCAGGGGCCGCACGGTCGTGGTCGGCGCCGGCAAGGGTGCGGCGCAACTGGCGGCGGCGTTCGAGCGCCTGTGGGACGCGCCGGTCGAGGGCGTGGTGGTCACGCGCTACGGCTATGGCTGCGATACCCGCAATATCCGCGTGATCGAGGCCGCGCATCCTGTTCCCGATCAGGCCGGGCTTGCGGCAACCGAGGCCTTGTTCCAGGCCGTCCGCGGGCTGAGCAAGGACGATCTGGTCGTGGCGCTGGTCTGCGGCGGCGGCTCGGCGCTGCTGCCGGCGCCACCCGAGGGGCTGACGCTGGAGGACGAGATCGAGCTGAATCGCATCCTGCTGGCCAGCGGTGCGCCGATCTCGGTGATGAATGCGATCCGCAAGCAGGTCTCGCGCATCAAGGGCGGCAGGCTGGCGCTCGCGGCGCATCCGGCGCGGGTGGTGTCGCTGGTCGTCTCTGACGTGCCGGGCGACGATCCGGCGCAGGTCGCCTCGGGTCCGACGGTGCCGGACGGGGCCACCCGCGAGGAAGCGCGGCGCATGATCGAGGCGTGGCGGATCGCGCTGCCGCCGCGGCTGGCGGAGTGGTTCGCGGGTCAGGATGGCCTGCCGCCGGATCCCGCCGATTCCTGTTTCAAGGGGCATGAGGTGCGCGTGGTGGCATCGGCACGGCTGTCGCTTGAAGCGGCTGCCGCGCGGGCCGCGGCGGCGGGGGTTCCGGCGGTGATCCTGTCGGACGCGATCGAGGGCGAAGCGCGCGACGTGGCCCGCGTTCATGCTGCCATCGCGCGCGAGGTGGCGACCCGAAGCCGGCCTTTCGCGCGCCCCGTGGTGATCCTGTCGGGCGGCGAGACGACCGTGACCCTGCGAGGCCGGGGGCGCGGCGGGCGAAACAGCGAGTTCCTGCTGGCGCTCGCCTTGGGAATCGAGGGCCTGCCCATCGCGGCGCTGGCCGCCGATACCGATGGCATCGACGGGTCCGAGGATAACGCAGGCGCCTTCGCCGATGGCGGCAGCATGGCGCGGCTGCGCGCCCTGGGCCTTGACCCCGCGGCGATGCTGGCGGGGAATGATGCCTGGTCCGCCTTCGCCGCCCTGGGCGATCTGTTCGTGCCCGGTCCGACCGGCACCAATGTCAACGATTTCCGGGCCATCCTGATCCGGTAAAGGCGCTGCCGGTGGCGATAACCGGCGCCGGCAAGCTCAGGCCGGGACCGGCGCATCCCCGCGCAGCAGGCCCTTGTCCTTCAAGGCCTGCCAGAACTCGGCCGGGATCGGGTGATCCATCCAGGCGAGGTTCTGCTCCAACTGCCGGACGGTCCGCGTGCCGGCGCAGAAGGACGGCACCGCCGGATGTGCCACCACGAATTGCAGCGCCGCGGCGGGCAGCGGGACGTCGTATTCGGCGCAGACCGCCTCGATCTTCGCCACCCGGTCCATGATTTCGGCCGGGGCGGGGGCGTAGTTGTATTTCGCGCCCGGCTTGGCACCCGTCGCCAGAATGCCCGAGTTGAAGCCGCCGCCCACGACCACGGCCGCGCCGCGTTCCTCGCAAAGCGGCAGGAACTCGTCCAGGGCGTCCTGTTCAAGCAGCGTATAGCGGCCGGCCAGCAGGAAGCAGTCGAAGTCGCGCTGCTTCAGCGCCTCGTGGCAGACCTGCCATTCGTTCACGCCGACGCCGATGGCCTTGACCATCTTCTCGTCGCGCAGCCGGGCCAGCGCCTTGTAGCATCCGTCCATGGCCTTGCGGAAAACCTCGGGCTGCTCGCTGCCGCGGGTATAGACGTCGATGTCGTGGATGAAGAGGATGTCGATGCGTTCCAGCGCCAGCCGCTGCAGGCTGTCCTCGAAGGCGCGCATCGTGCCGTCGTAGCTGTAGTCGAACTCCATCGTGAAGGGCGCCGCATTCACCCAGGGCGCAAAGTCGATGCTGTCGCGCCGGGCCGGGCGCAGCAGGCGGCCGACCTTCGAGGACAGCACGAAATCGTCGCGGTTTCGCCAGCGCAGCGCCTCGGAGGTGCGCAGTTCCGACAGGCCGTGGCCATACATCGGCGCAGTATCGAAATAGCGCACGCCGGCATCCCAGGCGTGATCGAACATCGCGCGCGAGGTCTGGTCGTCGATCTCGCGGAATATGTTCCCCACCGGGGCGGTGCCGAAGGCGAAACCAGTCACCTCGAGGTCGGTGCGGCCGAACTTGCGCATATCCGAGGGTTTCATCCATGTCCTCCCATAAGTAACCATATGGTTATTAACTGCCACATTTCGCGATCCCCGGCAAGGGCCGCGATTTTGAGGTTGACGCCTTGGCGCCGGCGAAAATAAAGTAACCAGATAGTTACATATCCGAGGGGGGATTCGCAGATGTATTTGACCGAGACCCAGCTGCAGGTGCGAGACATGGCCCGCGCCTTCGCTGATGAGGTCATCCGGCCTGCAGCCGAGGCGCTGGACCGCGACGAGCGTTTCCCGGCCGAGATCTATGACGAGATGGCCAAGCTGGGCCTGTTCGGCATCGGCGTGCCGGAAGGCATGGGCGGGCCCGGCTTCGACACGCTGACCTATGCCGTGGTGATGGAAGAGCTGTCGCGCGGCTATGCCAGCGTGGCCGACCAGTGCGGTCTGCTGGAGCTGATCTCGACGCTTCTGGTGCGTCACGGCACGGATGCGCAGCGCAAGCTGCTGCCCGAGATCCTGGCGATGCGCCGCAAGGTCGCCTATTGCATCACCGAGCCCGAGGCGGGGACCGACGTTTCCGGCATTCGCACCACGGCGCGGCGCGACGGCGACGGCTGGGTGCTGAACGGCGGCAAGATCTGGATCCACAACGCGCCCGTCGCCGACCTGGGCTTCGTCCTGGCCCGCACCGACAAGGATGCCGGCAATCGCGGCATGTCGATCTTTGTCGTCGATCTGCACGCGGCCGGGGTCGAGCGCGGCCCCAAGGAACACAAGATGGGCCAGCGCGCCAGCCAGGTCGGGGCGCTGACCTTTACCGACGTGCGGCTTGGCGCCGATGCCATGCTGGGCGAGCCGGGGCGCGGCTTCCACATGATGATGAGCGTGCTGGACAAGGGCCGGGTCGGCATCGCCGCGCTGGCCGTGGGCATCGGCCAGGCGGGGCTCGAGGCCGCGCTGGACTATGCCGGGACGCGCAAGCAGTTCGGCAAGCAGATCGTCGAGTTCCAGGGCGTGCAATGGCTTCTGGCCGACATGGCCAAGGACATCGAGGCCGCGCGCCTGCTGGTCCACTCGGCGGCGTCCAGGATCGACAACGGCCAGGACGCCACCAAGGCCTGCTCGATGGCGAAATGCTTTGCCGGCGACATGGCGGTGGCGCGCACGGCGGATGCGGTGCAGGTCTTCGGCGGCTCGGGCTATATCCGCGGCTTCGAGGTCGAGCGGCTGTATCGCGACGCCAAGATCACCCAGATCTACGAGGGCACGAACCAGATCCAGCGCATGATCATCGCCCGCGAACTGCTGAAGAAGGGCGCGCAGGCATGAGACAGGCCGCCCTTGTCACCGGCTCCTCGCGCGGGATCGGCCTGGCCGCGGCCGAGGCGCTGGCGCGCGAAGGTTTCGCCATCGCCGTGAACGGCCCCGCCGACGATGCCGAATTGCAGGCCGCTGTGGCCCGCATCGCCGCGCTTGGCGTGCCGGTCGTCGCCGCGCCTTTCGACGTGACCGGCATCGCCGGCCATGACGCGGCGCTTGCCCGGATCGAGGACGCGCTCGGCCCCCTGACCACGCTGGTCAACAACGCGGGTGTGGGCGTCATGCAACGCGGCGACCTGCTTGAGGTCAGCGAGGCGAGCTGGGACCGCTGCCTGGCCGTCAACAGCAAGGCGATGTTCTTCCTGTCGCAAGCCTTCGCCCGTCGCCTGCTGGCGCGGAAACGCCCCGAGGCGCTGTTCCATGCCATCGTCAACGTCACCTCCTCGAACGCGGTGGCGGTGGCGGTGCAGCGCTCGGAATATTGCGCCTCGAAAGCCGCCGCCGCGATGGTGTCCAAGGCGCTGGCGGTGCGGCTGGGCCCCGAAAACATCGCCGTCTACGATGTGCAGCCCGGCCTGATCGCGACCGAGATGACCGCCCCCGTGATCGACGCCTATCGCCAGCGCGCCGAGCAGGGCTTGACGCTGTTTCCCCGCGTGGGCCAGCCCGCCGACATGGGCGCCATCATCGCATCGCTGGCCTCGGGCCGGCTTCCCTATACCACCGGACAGGCGATCTCGGCCGACGCCGGGATGCTGGTTCCGCGCTTCTGAAAGGTGCCGCCATGAAGATCGCACTTCCCGATACGCAAGGCCGCCTGGCCGACTACACGCTGACCGGCACCCCCATCGCGCAGGCCGTGCTGCCCGCGAATCCGGCCCGCATCGTCTATTCCGCCGCCCATGTGGTGGCCGATCCCTTCACCGCCAGCGATCCCTCGGGGCGCGCGGCGGTGGATTGGGACAGGACGATGGCGTTCCGCCGCTACCTGGCGGGCCTCGGCCTTGGCATCGCCGAGGCAATGGATACGGCGCAGCGCGGCATGGGCCTCGACTGGCCCGGCGCGCTGGAACTGATCCGCCGGACCAAGGCGGAACTGCCCGAGGCGCTGGTCGGCAACGGCTGCGGCACCGATCACCTGGACCCGTCGGACGCCCGCACGCTGGACGACGTCATCCGCGCCTATCTGGAACAGGTCGAGGCGATCCAGGCCGTCGGCGGCCGCATCGTGCTGATGGCCAGCCGCGCCCTGGCCCGCGTCGCGACGCGCCCCGAAGATTACCTGCATGTCTACGCACAGGTGCTGTCGGCCTGCGACCAGCCGGTGATCCTGCACTGGCTGGGCGAGATGTTCGACCCCGCCCTGGCCGGCTATTGGGGCGGTTCGGATTTCGACGCCACGCTGGAGACCGTGCTGGTGGTGATCGAGCAGAACCTCGCCAGGGTTGACGGCATCAAGATGTCGCTCTTGGACAAGGACAAGGAGATCACCTTGCGTCGCCGCCTGCCCGCGGGCGTGAAGATGTATACCGGGGACGATTTCAACTATCCCGAACTGATCGAGGGCGACGACCAAGGCTTCAGCCATGCCTTGCTGGGGATCTTCGACCCGCTGGCCCCCGCCGCCGCCTATGCCGTCAACCGGCTGGCCGAAGGGGACAGGGCAGGTTTCCGCGCCGCCCTGGACCCGACCGTGCCGCTGGCCCGCACGATCTTTCGCGCCCCGACGCAATACTACAAGACCGGCGTGGTCTTCCTGGCCTGGCTGAACGGTTTCCAGGATCATTTCATCATGCTGAACGGCCATCAGGCGATGCGGCCCTTGCCCTATTTCACCGAAGTCTTCCGCCGGTCGGACGCCTGCGGGTTGCTGCGAGACCCGGAACTGGCGGTGCGTCGAATGAAAGCGCTGCTGGCAGTTCACGGGGCATAGGAATGCGCGATTTCAGCCGCGACATGTCCGCATTGGCCCTGAACACCGCCACGCTTGGCCATAATGTCGAGGGGGCAGGCGCCGGCTGGTCGCCCGAACGCACCATCGACGCCTGCGCCGAGCGCGGCTATGGCGGCATCGTCTTCTGGCGGCGCGAGATCGGATCCCGCGCCGCAGGGATTGCCGCCCATGCCCGCGCCGCCGGGCTGACGGTGGCCGGGCTGTGCCGGGCCCCGTTCCTCGTCGGACCCCTGGCGCCACGGGGCAGGCAGGCGGTGATGGATGATTTCCACGCCTCGATCGACATGGCGGCAGAGCTTGGCGCGCCGGTCCTGACCATCGTGACCGGAGGGGTCGAGCCGGGCACGCGCGGCGTTGCCGAAAGTCTGCGCCTCGTCGCCGACCGCGTGGCCGAGGCTGCCCCTTACGCCGCAGAACGAGACGTGCGCCTGGCGCTTGAGCCGCTGAATCCCGTCTATGGCGGCAACCGCTCCTGCCTGACGACGCTGCGCGACGCCCTGGATATTTGCGACGCGCTTGACGCGCCCAATGTCGGCGTGGCGGTCGATGTCTACCATGTCTGGTGGGACACTGACCTGCCACGGCAACTGGCCCGCGCCGGAAAGCGCATCCTCGGCTACCACCTTTGCGACTGGCTGGCCGATACCTCGGATGTGCTGCTGGATCGCGGCATGATGGGTGACGGCGTTGCCGATCTGAAAGCCATCCGTTCCGCGGTCGAAGCGGCCGGCTACCAGGGCCTCTGCGAGGTCGAGATCTTTTCGGCAGGCAACTGGTGGAAGCGCGATCCAGCCGAAGTGCTCGATACCATCGTCACGCGCTTCCGATCCGTCTGTTGATTGTTCCAGGAGGAAAAACCATGAAACTTCTCGTGCCCGTGAAGCGCGTGATCGACTACAAC
>NZ_VCBQ01000110.1:0-15701 GCF_006386455.1 Paracoccus sp. FO-3
GCCGGGTTTTACTCCGCCGTTGACACCCCGCATCATCCTGACGCGGATCGAATTCCCCGCCGCCTTGCCGACGCTCGTCGTCGGCCTGAACCAGTGCATCCTGCTGTCCTTGGCGATGGTTGTCCTGGCCGGGCTGGTCGGCGCGGGCGGCCTTGGCGCCGAGGTTACACGCGGGTTGACGCGGATGGAGATGGGCCTTGGGCTGCGTGCTGGCCTGGCCATCGTCGCCATCGCCCTGCTGTTCGACCGCGTGTCGCGCTCTGCCCTGCAGCGGCCCGCAGGCGGATCGCGCATATAAGGCGATGGATAATTCCTGGTTTTCCCGGTCAAGTGTTTGCTGACGGTGTCGCGCGGTTCGTTTTCGGCCGCGCGGTCCCTTCAGCCGGTAACACCCCATGTAAGCTGAGCAAAAGTTCCTCCACCATACCGGCCTATTGGCAAGCGGCGGGCTGGTGCTGGACGACTGGCCGCCCATTTTCGACGGCTATTTCCTCCACTATCCCAGCCGACAGAACCTCCCTTCCTCATCAACGATGCAGATCGAGGTCTCTTTTACCGATGCATCCAATCCGGCATAATGCTTCATGCTGCGCGTCCTTTCCTGATGCTTGTGGCTGCTTCACACAGACCACGTTCTACCATCAGCCCGAAGCGCAGCACCTCATGGCGTCCGGGGCCGGAAGCAGCCCAAGTCCATTCAGGGCGAGTTGGGCGACGACTTCACCGGCAGGCGTAATGATTGCACCCGGCCCCCACGACACCATGTCGCCACGCTCGCCCGTAACGTCGGAAGATGCCAACCAGAGACCTGCTTCGCGGCATCGGTTCGCACGTTCCGCGTTGTGAACGTCCTTGTAGATTCCGGGGACTGCGTGACGCCGATACGGACCTCCGCCGCCCCCTTATGTGAATTGACCAGCCTTAGCCCCTCTTGCTTCACCGGGTCACATACCACGACCCGCAGCCTTGTCCCGCATCCTTGCCATGATGGTGAGGAATTCGCTGCAGTGCCAGTCGAGCGTCAGCTTTCGGGAGGTTGCGCCGCAGCATTTGCAGGTGCCGACCGTGCGCTCCGGGACCGGATACAGCTGTCTGATCGGTTAGTTAGGGTCTTCGTGACATGGGTTCATCGCCGAGATGAGGAACTGTCGATATGCCCTCACTCACCCGACCCCGAGCGCACCAACGTGCCTGCGCGTCCTTCCAGGATCGCGCGGGCATCCTCCAGTCGCCCGATTCCGGCCATCCTGCCCGGCGATGCCGCGAAGGTGCGGGCGGCCTCGACCTTGGGTGCCATCGAGCCCGCGGCGAAGCGGGCCGGATCCAGCTGGTCGGGCCGCGCCCAGCGGATGGCGCGCTGCTCGGGGGTGCCCCAGCCGTCATAGACCACATCGACATCGGTCAGCATCAGGAAGGCATCGGCCTCCAGCTGCGCGGCCAGCAGGCCGGCAGCGTGGTCCTTGTCGATCACGGCCTCGACCCCCTGCAAGCTGCCATCGGCCCGCCGGATCACCGGGATGCCGCCGCCGCCCGCGCAGATCACCGTGACGCCCGCTTCGACCAACAGGCGCACCGCGCGGATCTGGGTGATGTGCCGGGGGCGGGGCGAGGACACCACGCGGCGCCACTGTCCGGCAGCCTCCTCGGCCATCGGCCAGCCATGGGCGGCGCGCATCTTCCCGGCCTCCCCGGCGTCATAGAGCGGCCCGATGGGCTTTTCGGGCCGGGCGAAGGCGGGATCGTCCGGCGCCACCTCGATCTGGGTCAGCAGCGTAGCCAGCACCGCAGCGCGCGGCAAGGCATTGGCCAGTTCCTGCTCGACCAGATAGCCGATCATGCCGACGCTTTCGGCGCCCAGGATGTCCAGCGGCCAGACCGTCTCGCTGCCATAGGCCGCCGCCTGCAGCGCCAGCAGGCCCACCTGCGGGCCGTTGCCATGCGCGACCACGATCTGGTGGTCGCGCGCCAGATCGGCCAGCGCCCGCGCCGCCTTGCGCACATTGGCGCGCTGCGCCTCGGCCGTCATCGGCTCTCCCCGGCGCAGCAGCGCATTGCCGCCCAGTGCCACCACGACACGCATCGCCCTAGCCCGCCAGGGTGGCGACCAGCACCGCCTTGATCGTGTGCATGCGGTTCTCGGCCTGGTCGAAGACGATCGAGGCGGCGGATTCGAAGACCTCCTCGGTCACTTCCATGCAATCGATGCCGTATTCGCGGAAGATCTTCTCGCCGATCCCGGTCTCGCGGTTGTGAAAGGCGGGCAGGCAATGCATGAACTTGGCATGCGGGTTGCCGGTCGCCTCCATGACCTGGCGGGTGACGCGATAGGGGGTCAGCCTTTCGATCCGCTCGGCCCAGACCTCCTCGGGCTCGCCCATCGAGACCCAGACATCGGTATAGACGAAATCGCAGCCGCGCGCGGCCTCGGCCGGATCCTCGGTCAGGGTGATCCTGGCGCCGGTGGTCGCGGCGATCTCGCGGCAGCGGGCGACCAGCGCCTCCTCGGGCCAGCAGTCGCGGGGCGCGCCAAGGCGCACGTCCATGCCGATCAGCGCGGCACCCTCCAAGAGCGAATTGCCCATGTTGTTGCCGGCATCGCCCAAGAAGCAGAAGGCAAGCTGCGACAGGTGCTTGCGGGTGAATTCGCGCATGGTCAGGAAATCGGCGAGGATCTGCGTCGGGTGGAATTCGTCCGTCAGCCCGTTATAGACCGGCACGCCCGACCATTCCGCCAGCAACTCGGCCTGCTGCTGGCCGAAGCCGCGATATTCGATGGCGTCATAGATGCGGCCCAGCACGCGGGCGGTGTCCTTCATCGATTCCTTCTTGCCGATCTGGGTGCCGGTCGGACCCAGATAGGTGACATGCGCGCCCTGGTCATAGGCCGCGACCTCGAAGCCGGTGCGGGTGCGGGTCGAATCCTTTTCGAAGATCAGCGCGATATTGCGGCCCTTCAGCCGCTGCTGCTCATAACCGCCGTATTTGGCCTGCTTGAGCGAGGCCGACAGCCGCAGCAGGAAGCGGATCTCGTCGGGGGTGAAATCCATGAGCTTGAGGACGCTGCGCCCCAGGAGATTGACGGACATCTCGGACCTCCCCTACGCCGGATCGCGGATCAGCGGGCAGGTCATGCAATGGCCGCCGCCGCGGCCGCGGCCCAGTTCGCCGCCGGGAATGGTGATGACCTCGACCCCGGCCTTGCGCAGCTGGGTGTTGGTGAAGGTGTTGCGGTCATAGGCGATGACCACGCCCGGCTCCAGCGCGATGACGTTGTTGCCGTCGTCCCATTGCTCGCGCTCGGCGACATAGGCGTCGCCGCCGGTCTCGACCACCCGCAGCTTCGGCAGGCCGAGCGCCTCGGCCGCGACCTCGACCAGCGGGCGGTTTTCCTCGCGAATGTCCAGCGTCCAATCCTTGTCGCCGGGCCGGATGGAATAGGGCACGATCCGTTCGGCCACATCGGCAAAGACCGTGACCAAGTCGTGGTCGCAGAAGCTGAACACCGTGTCGAGATGCATCGAGGCGCGCTCGGCCGGCAGCTTGCAGGCGATCACGCGCTCGGCCCCGCCCTGCGCGAACAGGGCGCGGGCAAGCTGGTCCACCGCCTGCGGGGTGGTGCGCTCGCCCATGCCGACCAGCACGGTGCCGTTGCCGATGGGCATCACGTCGCCGCCTTCCAGCGTGGCCAGGCCGTGGTCGCGATCCGGGTCGCCCCACCAGACCGGAAAGCCCGCGTCGCGGAAATCGGGATGGAAGCGATAGATCGCGGCGATGTTCACCGTTTCCAGCTTGCGCGCGTTCCAGCGCATCGGGTTCAGCGTCACGCCGCCATAGATCCAGCAGGTCGTGTCGCGGGTGAACAGATGGTTCGGCAGCGGCGGCAACACGAAATCCCCCGGCCGCAGGGTGGCGGGAAACAGCCCGCCGCCCTCCAGCGGCAGTTCGGCCCGGCTCATCCCGCCCAGCAGGATCAGCGACAGCGGATCGGCGTCGATCTCCATCAGATGTGCGCGCAACTCGTCGGCCAGGCCCACGCCCACGGTGTTTTCATTGACGCGCCGCGCCAGCAGCCAGTCGCGGGCCTCGGGGATGCGCATCGTCTCGGCCAGCAACTCGCGCAGGAAGACGACCTCGGCCCCGCGATAGCGCATGGCATCGACGAATTCCATGTGATCGGTCCGCGCCTGCTTGACCCAGATCACGTCGTCGAACAGCAGCTCATGGCAATTCGAGGGCGTCAGCCGCGCCAGCGCCGAGCCGGGGCGGTGGACGAGAACCCGGCGCAGCTTGCCGATTTCCGAATGGACGCCATAGGGGATGGACATGTTCGCTCTCCGGTTTCAGGCGATCAGGGCGCCGATGCTGAGGCAGGCCATGATGATGACCGTCAGGATCACCAGCAGCGGCCACATGAAGCGCAGCCAGCGCTCATAGGGCACGCGCCCGATGGCCAGCGCGCCCATGACCACGGCGAAGGTCGGGTTGATCAGGTTCACCAGCCCGTTCGCCGACTGATAGGCCGTCACCACCAGGTCGCGCCCTACCCCGGCGAAATCCGCGACCGGTGCCATGATCGGCATCGACAGCACCGCCAGCCCCGACGAGGACGGCACGAAGAAGGACATCAGCACCTGCAGCCAATACATCACGTTGATGAAGGCCACCTCGCCCAGGCCTGCGACCGACATCTCGGCCCAATGCAGGATGGTGTCGGTGATGCGCCCGGCATCCATGATGACGACGATGCCGCGCGCCAGCCCGATGATCAGGGCCACGCCCAGCAGGTCGCGCGCGCCATCGACGAAGGAATCGACGAAGGCCTTCTCGCCCGGTCGCACGACCAGCCCGACAAGGATGGCCGAGCCCAGGAACAGCGCGCTCATCTCGCCCATCCACCAGCCGCCCATCAGCACGCCCCAGACCATGACCAGGAAGGTCAGCCCGAAGATCGACAGGACGATCTTGTGGATGGTGGTGAATTCGGTCTTGTCGCCCTGATGCCCGCTGAGGAAATGCGCCTCGTTCCGGGCCTTCATGTCGTAGACCAGCGATTTCGACGGATCGCGGCGGACCTTCTCGGCGTAGCGCATGACATAGATCACGCAGGCCAGCCAGCACAGGACCAGGATCGCCAGCCGCAGCACCAGCCCGCGCGTGAAGGGGATCCCGGCCGCATCCGAGGCGATCACCGTCGCGAAGGCGTTCACGGTCGAGCCCAGGACGCCCACGCCCGCCCCCAGCAGGATGATCGCCACCGCCGTCACCGCATCATAGCGCGCGGCGATCATGATCGGGATCAGCAGCATGTAGAAAGCCAGCGTCTCCTCGGCCATGCCGTAGGTGGTGCCGCCCAGCGCAAAGAGCCCCATCAGCACCGGGATCATCCATTTCTCGCGTCCCGCCAGCGCGGTCATGGCATGGCCGATCCCGGCATTGATCGCGCCGCTGGCGGCGACCACGCCGATGAAGCCGCCGATCACCAGCACGAAGACGGCCACGTCGATGGCATTGGCCTGATAGCTGTCGGGATCGTAGAGCCCGGCGATGGGCGCCATCAGCACATCGGTGATGCCCTGCGGGTTCGGCTCGGTCTCGGCATAGGTGCCGGCTACGGGAACCTCGCGGTCCAGCGCCTCGTTCATCTCGCGCTGGTACTGTCCGGCGGGCACGATCCATGTCAGCGCGGCGACCAGGATGATCAGGCCGAACAGGATGGTGAATGCGGTTGGGAAACGGAACTGTCGTTTCGCGGGCGTTTCGGGCGTCTTGTCCATGATTGCCTCCGGTGGCTGGAATGGCAGCTGGCGCAGCGTCCTGCCGGTGCTGGCCACTGGGGCGGCGCGACATCGCCGCTGTCGAACTCATCCGAAAACTGCAGGGCCGGCGATCGATGACCTTGCGAACTGTACCAAGTGTTTCGGAAATCCGGCGATGCCACTTTGACTCAGATCAACCAGCAGGAAGTTACAAGGCTCCTTTGGGGCTACCGCTTCCTGGTTCCGCCCAAGCGCAGTCCCACGCGACATGATCTTTACGCCGGATTTACGCCTGCGCCCTGAAATCCGCATAGCCCCTTGACGCGCCGCGGACAGATATTGGCCCGTATCGAAACTGCGGGAGTCCTGCCATGGCAGACATCGTCTATCTTGCGCTCGGCGTGATCGGCATCGGCGGTTTCGCCGCGGCGCTGCGCCTGATCGACAGGTCGTGAGGGCGCATATGGTCGACCTTATCCTGGGCCTCGCCGTCTCGGCGGGGATCTTCGTCTTCCTCATCCTCGCGCTCTTGCGCCCGGATCGGTTCTGAGGCGCGCAGATGCAAGACCTGATCGGATATGTCCTGTTCTGCGCCGTATTGACGGCGGGCGGCTGGGTGCTGGCGCCGTTCATGGCCCGCGTCTATGCGGGCGAGCGCAGCTTTCTTTCCCCCGTGCTCGGCCCCGTCGAGCGCGGGCTCTATCGCCTTTGCGGCATCGACCCCGGCGTCCGGCAAAGCTGGCGCGGCTATGCGCTGGCGCTGCTCGCCTTCAACCTTCTGGGCTTCGTCGCGCTTTACCTGATCCTGCGGCTGCAACAGTTCCTGCCCCTGAACCCCGAGGGCATCGGCGCGATCAGCCCGGACCTTGCCTTCAATACCGCCGCCAGCTTCGTGACCAACACGAACTGGCAAGCCTATTCGGGCGAGGCGCAGCTCAGCCATCTGTCGCAGATGGCCGGGCTGACAGTGCAGAACTTCGTCTCGGCCGCGACCGGCATGGCGGTCGGCGTCGCGGTGATCCGCGGCTTCACCGCACCCAAGGGGGTGGGCTTGGGGAACTTCTGGGCCGACATGACCCGTTCGGTGCTTTATGTGCTGCTGCCGCTGTCGGTGATCCTGGCGATCCTTCTGATCCTGCAAGGCGTGCCGCAAACGCTTCTGGGCGGGGCGCATGCGACCACGCTGGAGGGTGCGCAGCAGGTGATCCCGCGCGGCCCCGTCGCCAGCCAGATCGCGATCAAGCAACTCGGCACCAATGGCGGCGGCTTCTTCGGCGCGAACTCGGCCCATCCGCTGGAGAACCCGACGGTGCTGTCGAACATGGCGCAATGCTTGGCGATCCTGCTGATCCCGGTCGGCTTCTGCTTCCTCTTCGGGCGCATGGCGCGGGACCGGCGCCAGGGCTGGGCGATCTATGCCGCCATGGGCGTGCTGTTCCTCGCCGGGCTGCTGGCGATCTGGCTGGGCGAAAGCGGCGGCAACCCGGCGCTTGGCCTTGCCAGCAACCTGGAAGGCAAGGAGATGCGCTTCGGCACCGGCCTCTCGGCGCTTTGGGCCGAGGTGACCACGGCCGCCTCGAACGGTTCGGTCAACGCCATGCATGACAGCTTCATGCCGCTGGCGGGCATGGTGCCGATCATCAACATGGCCATCGGCGAGGTGATCTTCGGCGGCGTCGGCTCGGGGCTTTACGGCATGCTGCTTTACGTCGTGCTGGCGGTGTTCCTGGCCGGGCTGATGGTCGGCCGCACGCCGGAATACCTGGGACGCAAGATCGAGGGGCGCGAGGTCACCCTGGCCATGCTGGCCTTCCTGTCGATGCCGCTGGGCATCCTGGTCGGCGGCGCGATCTCGGTCACCGTCCCGCCGGCGGCCGCGGCCATCCAGGAGGCGGGGCCGCATGGCCTGTCCGAGACGCTTTATGCCTACGCCTCGGCGGTCGGCAACAACGGCTCGGCCTTCGCGGGCTGGGGCGCGGCGCTGCCCTGGCAGACCACCGCGCTGGGGCTGCTGATGATCCTGGGCCGTTTCGCGATCATCGTGCCGATGCTGGCCATCGCGGGCTCGATGATCGGCAAGCAGCAAAGCCCGGTCACGGCGGGCACCTTTCCGACGCATGGGCCGCTGTTCGTCACGCTGCTGGTGCTGACCGTGGTGATCCTGGGTGCGCTGACCTTCTTCCCGGTCCTGGCACTTGGCCCGGTCGCCGAGCAGACGGCGCTGAGCGCCGGCCAGACCTTCTGACAGCGCAGCCCCGCCCGCACGGGGCCGCGCCCTCTCCCAAGCAAGGACAACAGACATGTCCCCCGACATCACCGCCCGATCCGGGCTTTACGGCACGGCGTTCAGGGCATCCTTCCGCAAGCTTCAGCCCCGCGCGCTGATGGGCAACCCGGTGATCTTCGTAACTGCCGTCACCGCCGCGCTGACCACCGTCCTGTCGCTGCGCGACCTTGCCCTCGGGGCCGAGGGCGCAGGCATCGGCCTGCAGGTCGCCTTCTGGCTATGGCTCTGCGTGCTCTTCGCCAATTTCGCCGAGGCGCTGGCCGAAGGCCGGGGCAAGGCGCGCGCCGACAGCCTGCGCGCCACCAAGGCGGAAACCGTCGTCAAGCTGATGGCGCATGCGGACGATCCGGCACCGCGCCAGGTTCCCTCCTCGGGCCTGCGCGCCGGGCAGATCGTGCTGGTCGAGGCGGGCGACCTGATCCCGACCGATGCCGAGGTGATCCGCGGCGTCGCCTCGGTCGATGAAAGCGCCATCACCGGCGAAAGCGCCCCGGTGATCCGCGAATCCGGCGGCGACCGTTCCTCGGTCACGGGCGGCACGCGGATCGTCTCGGACCATCTGGTCATCCGCATCACCGCCGAGCCGGGCAAGAGCTTTCTCGACCGCATGATCTCGCTGGTCGAGGGGGCCGAGCGCCAGAAGACCCCGAACGAGATCGCGCTGAACATCCTGCTGGCCGGGCTGACGCTGATCTTCCTGTTCGTGACCGTCACGCTGGAGCCCTTTGCGCGCTATTCGGGCGTCGTCATTCCCGTCATCACCCTGGCCGCGCTGTTCGTCACGCTGATCCCCACGACCATCGGCGGGCTGTTGTCGGCCATCGGCATCGCCGGCATGGACCGGCTGGTGCGCGCCAACGTCATCGCCAAGTCGGGTCGCGCGGTCGAGGCGGCAGGCGACGTGGACACGCTGCTTCTGGACAAGACCGGCACCATCACCTTCGGCAACCGCATGGCCGACGCCTTCGTCCCGGCGCGCGGCACCGATGAGCGCGGGCTGGCAATGGCGGCTTTCCTGGCCTCGCTTTCGGACGAAACGCCCGAGGGCAAATCCATCGTCGAACTGGCCAAAAAGCTGCTGAAGGACGTGACCCGCATCCCCGAACCGGGGGCCGAGCCGGTGCCGTTCTCGGCCCAGACCAGGCTGTCCGGCGTCGATTTCTCCGGCACGCGGCTGCGCAAGGGCGCCGTCGATGCGATCGAGCGCTTCACCGGGCAGAAGGCCGACGCCGCCCTGCACGCCCGGATCGAGGAGATCGCGCGCTCGGGCGGCACCCCGCTGCTGGTGGCCGAGAACGAGCGCATCCTGGGCGCGATCCACCTCAAGGACGTGATCAAGCCCGGCGTGCGCGAACGCTTTGCGGAACTGCGGGCCATGGGCATCCGCACGGTGATGATCACCGGCGACAACCCGCTGACCGCCGCCGCCATCGCCGCCGAGGCCGGGGTGGACGATTTCATGGCCGAGGCCACGCCCGAGATGAAGCTGGACTACATCCGCCGCGAACAGGCCGGCGGCCGGCTGGTGGCGATGTGCGGCGACGGCTCGAACGACGCGCCGGCGCTGGCGCAGGCCGATGTGGGCGTGGCGATGAACTCGGGCACGCCCGCCGCCAAGGAGGCCGCAAACCTGATCGACCTCGACAGCGACCCGACCAAGCTGATCGAGGTGGTGATGGTGGGCAAGCAGCTGCTGATCTCGCGCGGGGCGCTGACCACCTTCAGCCTGGCCAACGACGTGGCCAAGTATTTCGCCATCCTGCCGGCGGTCTTCGTCGCCGCCTATCCGGGCTTGGGCGTGCTGAACGTGATGGGGCTGGAAAGCCCGCAAAGCGCCATCCTGTCGGCGGTGATCTTCAACGCGCTGATCATCGTCGCGCTGATCCCGCTGGCGCTGCGCGGCGTCGGATACCAGCCCGCCAGCGCGGCGGCCCTGCTGCGGCGCAACCTGACCATCTATGGCCTCGGCGGCCTCGTCGCGCCCTTCGTCGGCATCAAGCTGATCGACATGGGCGTGACCGCGCTGGGGCTGGCATAGGGAGAGCATGCCATGATGACGCATATCCGCCCGGCTCTGGCCATGCTGGTGGCGATGATCCTGCTGACCGGGCTGGCCTATCCGCTGGCGATGACCGGGCTGGCCCGCGCCGTGGCGCCCGGCCTGTCGCAAGGCAGCCTGGTCGAGCGCGACGGCCGGATCGTCGGTTCGGCGCTGGTCGGCCAGCAATTCGCCGGGCCGGGCTATCTGCACCCGCGCCCCTCGGCGGTGGATTACGCGACCATGCCCGGCGGCGCCTCGAACCTCGGCCCCACCTCGGCCCAACTGAAAGAGCAGGTCGCGGGGCGCCGCACCGCCTATGAGGCCCAGAACGGGACCGGCGCGCCGGAGGACGCGGTGACGGCTTCCGCCTCGGGCCTCGACCCCGACATCTCGCCCGAGAATGCGCAGGCCCAGGCCGCGCGCATCGCCGAGGCGCGCGGGATCGACACCGCCATCGTGCAGCAGATCATCCGGCAGCATGTCACGCGCCCGCTTTGGGGGCTTTACGGCCAGTCGCGGGTGAATGTCCTGCGAACCAACCTGGCGCTTGACCTTGCCGCGCCCATGCCGCCTGCTGGGGCGGACTGAGGAAACCGATGTCTGAGCCCCGCCGCCCCGAACCCGAGGCCCTGCTGTCCGAGGCCCGCCGCGAGGGCCGCGGGCGGCTCAAGGTCTTTCTGGGCGCGGCGCCGGGGGTGGGCAAGACCTATGCCATGCTCGAGGCCGCGCGGCTGCGTGCGGCCGAAGGCGTCAAGGTGCTGGTCGGCGTGGTCGAAACCCATGGCCGCGCCGAGACCGAGGCGCTGCTGCGCGGGCTGGAGGTGCTGCCGCGCCGCCGCGTCATCCACAGCGGCCGCATCCTGCACGAGATGGACACCGATGCCCTGATCGCCCACCGCCCCGACCTGGCGCTGATCGACGAGCTTGCGCATTCCAACCTTTCCGGCGGTCGGCACGAAAAACGCTGGCAGGATGTCGAGGACGTGCTGGCGGCGGGGATCGACGTCTATACCACGCTGAACGTCCAGCATGTCGAGACGCTGAACGACACCGTCGCCCGCATCACCGGCGTCCGCGTGCGCGAGACAGTCCCCGACCGCGTGCTGGAAATGGCCGACGAGATCGAGCTGATCGACCTGCCGCCGGACGAGCTGATCGCCCGGCTGCGCGCGGGCAAGGTCTATGTCCAGGACCAGGCCGCGCGCGCGGTGGCGAATTTCTTTGCCAAGGGCAACTTGACCGCGCTGCGCGAACTGGCCATGCGCACCGCCGCCGACAGGGTCGACGCCCAGTTGCAAGAGCATATGGCCACCAATGCCATCGCCGGGCCATGGCCGACGCAGGAGCGCATCCTGGTGCTCTTGCCCGAGGGCGCGGTCGGCCGCGACGCCATCCGCATCGGCAAGCGTTCGGCCGACCGGGCGCGGGTGGAATGGTTCGTGCTGGCGCTGACCAGCCTGCGCGACGAACAGAACCGCCGTGCCGATGGCCAGGACGAGACCGGGCCGGCGCTGCGGCTGGCGGAAAGGCTGGGCGCCGATATCTCGACCTTGCAGGTCGAGGGGGATGCGGTCTCCGAGGTGCTGGATTTCGCCCGGCGCCAGAACATTCGCCGGATCATCCTGCCGCGCCCACCCGCGCGGCCATGGCTGGCACGGCTGCTGCCCGATGCGCGGGAACGTTTCCTTGCCGGCCTGACAAGGCGCGCCACCGATTTCGAGCTGACCCTGGTCGGCGACGAGGCCCGCGCCGGCCGGAAACGGCACGCTCCGGCCCTGCCCGACCTGCCGCACGGCCTGCGTCTTGCGGGCATCGTCATCGCGGTCGTGGCCGGCGCCAGTCTGGTCGCGATCTCTGCCGACCGGCTGTTTCCGGTCCTCAGCTTGTCGCTGATCTATATGACGGCGGTGGTTTCCGTTGCCGCATATTTCGGCCTCTGGCCCTCGGTCGCGACGGCGGTCCTGAGCTTTCTGACCTACAATCTTCTCTTTACCGAACCGCGCCTGACGCTTCACATCTGGAGCCGGGGCGAATTCCTGACGCTGGTGCTGTTCCTGGCCGCCTCGATCCTGACCGGCAACCTGGCCGCGCGGCTGCGCAGCCGCGTCATCGCGCAGCGGGCCATCGCGGACCGGACCCGCAAGCTTTACGATTTCTCGCGCAAGGCGGCCGGGGCGGCCTCTTTCGACGATGTGGTCTGGGCGGCGGTCAGCCATGTGGCGACGGTGCTGGAATGCGAATCGATCCTGCTGGTCCCCGACGAAGGCGGCGCGCTTGCCATAGCCGGCGCCTTTCCGCCCGAGGACCGGCTGGAACCGCGAGAGCGATCGGCCGCGCAATACGCCTTCGACCATGGCGAGCCGGCCGGGCGCGGGTCGGGAACGCTGCCGGCCTCGCGCTGGCTGTTCCTGCCGCTGTCCGGGGCCGAGCGGCGCCTCGGCACGCTGGGCATCGCCTATGAGGACGGGCGCGAGCCCGGCCCCGGCGACCGCCGCCTGCTCGAGGCGCTGGCCGATCAGGTGGCGCTGGCGCTGGAGCGCATCCGCCTGTCCGAGGATCTGGCGCAAAGCCGCGTCACCAGCGAAACCGAGCGGCTGCGCAGCGCGCTGCTGTCCTCGGTCAGCCACGACCTGCGCACGCCGCTGGTCTCGATCCTGGGCGCCGCCGAGGGGCTGGACCAGCCCGGCCTTGGGCCCCAGGGGCGCGACATCCTGGTCGAGACCATCCGCGAAGAGGGCGAGCGGCTGGACCGCTATATCCAGAACCTGCTCGACATGACCCGGCTGGGCCATGGCGCGCTGCGCCCGAACGCGGTGCCGACCGACCTGCGCGAACTGGTGGGCGCGGCGCGGCACCGGCTGCGCGGGCCGCTGCGCGACAACCCGGTCATGGTGACCATCCCCGAGGACATGGCGCCCGCCCATGTCGATCCGATCCTGATCGAGCAGGTCGTGGTCAACATCCTGGACAATGCGCGCAAATATGCCGGTCCCGGCACGCCGATCCGCATTTCCGCAAGCACCCATGGCGCCCGTGCCACCCTGGCGATCGAGGACGAGGGCCCCGGCCTTCCCCCCGGCGCGTCGGGCCATGTCTTCGACATGTTCTGGCGCGTGGGCCAGGGCGACGGCGGACAGGGCGGCACCGGCCTCGGCCTTGCCATCTGCAAGGGAATCGTCGAAGCCCATGGCGGCACGATCCGGGCCGAGCCGGTGCATGGCGACGGCCGCGGCACCCGGATCGCGATCGACCTGCCGCTGACAAACCCGGAGCTGACCCATTGAGCGCCGCCCGCATCCTCATCGTCGAGGACGAAACCCCGATCCGCCGCTTCCTGCGCGTGGCGCTGGAGGCCGAGGGGCATCTGGTCTCGGAGGCCGCGACGGCGCATGAGGGGGTGGCCCTTGCCGCCAAGGAGGCGCCGGCGGCGATCATCCTGGACCTGGGCCTGCCGGATGCCGACGGGATCACGGTGCTGAAGCGGGTGCGCGAGTGGTCCGCGGTGCCGGTGCTGGTCCTGTCCGTGCGCAGCGACGAGGCCGGCAAGATCGCCGCCCTCGACGCAGGCGCGCAGGACTACGTCACCAAGCCCTTCTCGACCGGCGAGCTGCTCGCCCGCCTGCGCGGCCTTCTGCGCGACCGCGCGGCCGAGGCGGCGACAGCGGTGCTGACCCTTGGTTCGCTGTCGATTGACGCGGCCGACCACCGGGCAAGCCTGGCGGGCGAGGACCTGCACCTGACCCGCAAGGAATTCGACCTTCTTTGGCTTCTGGCCACCCATGCCGGCCGGCTGGTCACGCAGGACATGATCCTGCGCGCCATCTGGGGCCCGGCCCATGCCGGCGACAGCCAGTATCTGCGCGTCTATATCCGCCAGCTCCGCGCCAAGCTCGGCGACGATGCCGCCGACCCCCGCTGGATCTTCACCGAACCGGGCGTGGGGTATCGGCTGGCCGAGGGCTGAGACGAGCCGCTGGCCCGGCCGCATCCTGAAACGCAATCTGCATGCCCAATTCCACCGTTCGCAGGAGCGGCGGACTTTGCGTTTACGACGAGCTTGACCCGGCTACGCTGACGTGGCGCGGAATATCCGCGCCGCATTCCCACGCCGCGCGGGTCGGGGCCCGCGGGTTCTGCCCACGACATTCAGGCCCACGACATTCAGGATAGGTGGCAAAGGCTCGCCAACCCGGCCCCCGCCCAGATAGCCGCATGGCGGGATACATTCTTTGTGGATGAAACCCGAGGTGCGGACGCGGCCGGGGAAGCCAGGCGTCAGAAATCGAAGAGATCCCCGAGAAAGCTCTCACGCCGTTTGGGCTTCCTGCCATACCCACGGTCATCGTCCGCAGAGGGATGGCGAGAAAGGTCGCGCCGGTCATCTCTTCTGTCGCGATCCTGAAGCGGCCGACGGTCGCGTTCCGAATCCATGGGCGCGGTTGCCTGTGCCGCGCGCTCGATGATCTTGTCGAGTTCCCCGCGATCCAGCCAGACCCCACGGCATTTGGGACAGTAGTCGATTTCTACGCCCCCGCGCTCGGCAATCACCAGCGTCTCGTCGTCTATCGGGCATTTCATTTTGTGTTCCTCGATGGGGCTGTCGGAGAACTTAAGATGTGCTCCGTGGCGCGAGTACACAAGGCCACATTGAACCGTTGCGCGGAGATCGATCACGACAGGCTGCCAGAGGATGATACACGCCACCTGCGACTGCAGCTCGCTACGCCGGCAGCATCCTCATGACCCGGCGACTGGTCAAGCGAACAGACGGAACGCTCAGAGAATGACGCGGACAGATACCGGAAAAGGCCGCCAGCCAGCGGCATGTCGCCGGACAAGATGTTAACAGCCGTGCCAGTGGGCGGCTCACCCTTTCCGCAGGATCTTCTCCATCCGCTTTCCCTTCGCCAGTTCGTCGATCAGCCTGTCCAGATAGCGGATCTCCCGCATGAGCGGGTCCTCGATCTCCTCCACCCGGATGCCGCAGACCGTGCCCTTGATCAGGAAGCGCGCCGGGTTCATGCGCGGGGCCTCGGCAAAGAAGGTCTCGAAATCCGTTTGGTCGTCCAGCCGGGCCGCCAGTTCCTCCGGGCTATAGCCGGTCAGCCAGAGGATGATCTCATCGACCTCGGCCCTGGTCCGGCCCTTCTTCTCTGCCTTCGCCGCGCAATGCGGATAAACGCTGGCGAAACTGGTGGTGAAGATCCTGTGCCTGGTCATCTCGCCTCCTGACCGAACCGCCCCGGCGCATCGGGCCATGTCCAGAGCCCCTCGTCAGCCAGGATCGCATCCACGACCGCTTCCGCCTTTGGCCGGGCACTCGGGTTGTCGCCCATCCCCCTGTATTGGGTCTCGATGTCGACCAGGAAAGCGACGACATCGTCACGCGGCGTTCCCCTGCGCAGTTGGGATGCCGCCGCGATCAGATAGCTGTCGTATTCGTCCGCGAAGGACAGGTTGGCCTCGTCCTCCCGCCCGGCCGGCTTTCCGGGTCCAGCAAGCCGATGGGATCCCAGAGCGACCAACCGATATCGTGCGAGATCGCTCAAAGAAAGGCCGTGCTGCTTTGCCACCGTTTCCGCCGCTGCACGGGCCTCGGCCTTGCGGCGATCCTCGA